>JACKGO010000001.1:0-300000 GCA_020631975.1 Candidatus Nomurabacteria bacterium | reverse complement strand
GTATGTAATACCGGTTGTTAACATAATTGCATTTGTTGTGGCAACGATATTTGGAACAGGCCTCGTAGTACGTATCGCAACCGAACGCTACAGTATTGCTGCTAGTAGCTACAAAAAACGCCTGCAAAAAACCTAATACGCCACCACTCTATGATATAATTACTAGGCAATGGCCAAAACTAAAAATAAGCAAAAAACACCTATTGAACCAGATAGCGTATATTTTTTAAAACTGGTTCTATACTTTTTACTTGGCTGCCTTTGGATACAAGTCGGTGGCAGTAACGGGATTTCTATTCCTGTTGGCTTAGTCATAGGCATTGTATTTGCCAGCCATGATAATTTTCAGATAGATAGAAAAATAGAAATTGCTGTCTTACTCATAGCGACAGTGCTTAGCTTTATTGCACCAATAGGCTTCGTACTTACAGTGGGCAGCTAAAAAATACTTGCTTTTTTTGCTGGTGGTATCATAATTAAAGAAAACCCCTGAAAAAACATATATGTGTGAATAAAAAAGTTTGATACGAGGAGTGTTCTTATGGCAACGAGATATATTTTTGTTACTGGTGGTGTGCTAAGTGGCGTAGGCAAAGGAGTTACAGCCGCAAGTATCGGAGCAGTATTAAAAAGTCGTGGTTTACGTGTGAGTATCCAAAAATGCGACCCCTATTTTAATGTAGACGCCGGTACACTCAACCCCGCAGAACATGGTGAAGTATTTGTTACGAAAGATGGTGCAGAAACTGATCTCGACCTAGGCCACTATGAGCGTTTTCTAAATATTGAGCTTACTCAAAGAAGCTCAACGATGAGTGGTCGGATTTACCGCCAGGTAATCGAGGACGAACGAGCAGGCAAGTACTTAGGCAAGACTGTACAGATTATTCCCCACGTTACAAATGCCATGCAAGAAGCGATAATTGCTGCCGGCAAAGGCTACGACGTTCATATTGTTGAAGTAGGTGGTACTGTTGGCGATTACGAAAGTACAGCTTTTATTGAAGCGATACGTCAAATGCGCACACGTATTGGACCTGAAAATTGCATGTATGTACATGTAGTATATTTACCATTTATAGCCGCGAGTCAAGAAGTAAAAAGTAAGCCAGCTCAAAATGCGGTCCGTGACTTAAGAGAAGCTGGTATACATTGTGATTTACTCGTAGCCCGCGCAGACCATGATGTTCCACAAAGTGCCCTAAAAAAGTTAAGTTTATTTAGTGATATCGCGATTGATAAAGTAGTCCCTATGCCAACAGTAGATACCATATATGAAGTACCCCTTATATTAGAAAAACGAGGTGTCGGTGATATTGTCTGTCAACATTTAGGTTTGCCAAAAGCGACAACTAATCTTGACGATTGGGCGAAGCTGGTTAATCATATAAAAGATAAGAAAGCGCCAAAAGTGTCGGTGGCAATAGTTGCCAAATATCTTGACCATACAGATACATATACAAGTGTTGTAGAGGCGTTAAAAAGTGCTGCCTGGAACAGTAGCCACCAAGTATCTATTACATGGATAGATGCAGAAAAAATAACAAAAAACAACATTGCCAAATTACTTGACGGCATGAATGGCGTGGTTGTACCTGGTGGTTTTGGGTCACGGGGTATCGAAGGAAAAATTATAGCTGCTCAATATGCCCTTCAAAACAAACTGCCATATTTAGGGCTATGTCTAGGAATGCAAGTTGCCTGTATAGGAGCAGTACGTCTTAGTGGCACGCCCACAGCAAATTCAACCGAGTTTGACAGCGATACAGAGCATCCAGTAATAGATTTACTAGAATCGCAAAAAACACTCAGCGGTATGGGCGGGACTATGAGGTTAGGCAATTACACATGTAACCTTACCAAAGACAGTACTGTCTACAAGCTATACAATAAGTCTTCAATCCTAGAGCGACACCGTCACCGCTATGAGTTTAACCCTCTCTATCAAGCAAGTTTAGAACAACAGGGTGTACATATTGTGGGTAAAAACCCCGATACTGGTCTAACAGAAGTTATAGAAGCATCTAATCATCCATATTACGTTGCTACACAATACCACCCAGAGTTCAATAGTCGTCCGCTTAAACCCCATCCGTTATTTTTGGGTTTTATACGTGCCTGTTTGACATAAGTAGCCATGCACATGCTCATGCACGTCCGTGTAACCATTTGGTAATATATATTTGTTTTATAAATAACCCTTTGACTTATCTGTAATAATTTGATAGAATTTGATGGTATATAAAAACAGCTCCTTGGTGAAATGGTAAGTTGAGCGCACTATTTGCCTCAAAACTACCAATACTACCAAGCATTTTTATGCCCTATACACGGTAGTGTGCTATTGAGGTGAGCGTAAATAATTTAAGGAGTACTATGAAAGCACTCATTACAAGGAAAGTTGGCATGACGAGTATCATTGCTGACAATGGTGCATTAACACCAGTTACCTTGCTTTCCGCTAGTCCCTGTGTGGTGACACAGGTCAAAACCGCAGAAACCGACGGTTATACTGCAGTGCAGCTCGGCTTTGAAGAAGCCAAGAAGATCGGCAAAGCCCAAGCCGGTCATTTTAAGCAATCGGGCATCACCCCTAAGGTAGTGCGTGAATTTCGCATAGACGAAATAAGTGATGATATTACCGTAGGATCAAAAATCAGTGCAGATGCATTTACTGTTGGTGACACAGTTCATGCAACTGGTACCAGTAAAGGCAAAGGTTTTGCTGGCACTATTAAACGACATAATTTTAAACGTGGGCGTAAAACCCACGGTGGACAAAGTTATCGTCGCCCAGGATCTATAGGATCTATGTATCCTCAGAAAATTTTTAAAGGGAAACGAATGGCTGGCCAAATGGGCCACGAACAAGTTACAGTTCGTAACTTACATGTTGCTCTTGTAGATACCGAACACAATGTTATTGGCATTGTTGGTGCGGTCCCAGGGCCACGTAAGGGTATTGTTATCCTGAAAGGAGCAAACTAATGGCCGTATCTTCATATAGTGCGAGCGGCACCAAGTCAACGACTGCTGTAAAGCTCAATAAGGATATATTTGCGATAGAAGTCGCTAACCACGAATTGCTTAAGCAAGCGTATATTACGTATAAGGCGAATGGGCGCTTGAATCTTGCCAAGACACTTAAAAAGGGCGAAGTAAGCGGTGGTGGTAAGAAGCCATGGGCTCAAAAAGGAACAGGCAACGCCAGAACCGGTTCAATACGAAACCCTATTTGGCGTGGCGGTGGAATTACCTTTGGCCCTAGTGGCAAAGAAAACTACACCATGAAGCTAAATGCCAGTGCACGCAAATTATCTTTGCGACAAGCACTGAGCCTCGCAGTGAAAAATAAACCGGTGTGCGTTATTGAAGACTTTGTTGTCAAGAGCGGAAAAACCAAAGACGCAGCCACGTTATTAGATAAACTCGGTGCATCTGCCCAAGCGCTCGTTGTTATAGAGTCTGCCACACCAAAGACAATTCAGGCGTGCGCTAACATCAATACCATTTCACTTGTCAAGGCAAGTAATCTATCAGTTGTAGATGTCCTAGATGCACGGAATATTGTTATGACTAAAGCTGCACTTGCTGTGATAGATCAACGTCTAGGAGGTACCAAATAATGAATTTAGTTATTACTCCACGTGTCAGCGAAAAAGCATACGGACAAGCTAGTGCGCTCAATACCTATGTTTTTGTTGTACCTCTAGGTGCTAACAAAATAGCAGTAAAACGTGCAATTGAAACCGAATATAGCGTTGATGTGATAGATGTTAACATAGCACGTATTTCTGGTAAGACTAAGAAAAGTTACCGCAAAGGCGGCCGTACTATAGTTGGCACACGTTCAGATACGAAGAAAGCATATGTACGAATAAAAGACGGTCAAACCATTCCTGTGTTTGCCGCCCAGGAAGAGGAGAAAAACTAATGGCCATAAAAGTACTGAAGCCAAATACTCCTGGCCAAAGAGGCATGACTACCCAGGATTTCGATGAAATTACGACAAAAAAGCCTGTAAAGAGTTTACTTACAATACAAAAAGGGTCGGTTGGACGCAATAACCAAGGTCGTATTACTACACGGCATCGTGGTGGAGGAGTTCGCCGTTACTACCGTCATATAAACTTTAATCTCCCTGTTGGCACAAAGGCCACTGTTGAAGAAATAGAATACGACCCAAACCGTAGTGCCCGGATAGCTCGCTTAAAAGACCACAAAGGATCATACCACTACATTATTGCTGCTCAAGGACTTAAAAAGGGTGACACAGTTGTTTCTGATGAAGATGCCGCTGTAGCTACCGCTAACAGATTACCACTGAAGAGTATTCCTACAGGTAGCACGATCTATGCAATAGAATTGCAAGTTGGCCGTGGAGCACAACTTGTTCGTAGCGCCGGTAATGGTGCTCAGCTGCTTGCAAAAGAAGGTGAATACGCCCAAGTAAAACTTCCAAGTGGTGAAGTCCGTAAAATACATATTAATTGCAGTGCACATATCGGCAATGTTGGTAATGTACAGCATCAAAATGTCAAAATCGGTAAAGCTGGGCGCAATCGTCGCAAGGGCATTCGCCCTAGTGTTCGCGGTGTTGTAATGAATGCTGTAGATCACCCTCACGGTGGTGGTGATGGTGGGCGTCATCGTATGGGCAAAGCCCCACGAACACCATGGGGTCAAAAAACTCTTGGTTTTAAAACCCGTAGCCGTAAAGCATCTAATTCATTTATAGTTAAAAGTCGTCATCAGGCGAAGAGGAGAGGTTAGTCAATGAGTCGTTCATTAAAGAAAGGACCATTTGTAGATCCTAAGCTTGCTAAGAAAGTGGCGGCTTTAGGCTCAGAAGATCGCACCATTATTAAAACGTGGGCTAGATCTTCGACAGTTTCACCAGACTTTGTCGGTAAAACAATTGCAGTACACAACGGTCGAGTGCATGTACCTGTATTCATAACAGAAAATATGGTTGGACATAAGCTAGGCGAATTTGCCCCAACTCGTAAGTTCCGCAGCCATGGCGGTAAATTGGCAAAGAAGTAGGAGTATCACTATGAATGTACAAGCAGTCGCAAAAGGTGTTCGTATGAGTCCCCGCAAAGTCGGAGTTGTAGCCGCTTTAGTACGCGGTCGCACAGTTGCAGATGCGATGGTTATTTTGGACCATACTCCTCGCCGTTCAGCCGATCCGGTATATAAAGCCGTAGCAAGTGCTAAAGCTAACGCAGAACATAATCATAATCTTAAACCCGATACTCTTAAAATAGTAGAGATTAGCGTATCGCCAGGACCACGCCTAAAACGATATCGACCTGCAGCAAGGGGACGGGCTTTACCATTCCAGCGTCGAACGAGTCATATTCGTGTTGTCGTAACTGGTGATGAGCGAGTTGCAAAAAAGACAGCTGCCAAGCCAGCTACCAAAAAGGAGGCTAAGTAATGGGCCAAAAAGTTAATCCAATTAGTATGCGCCTTCAGGTCAATAAAAACTGGCGTAGTAAATGGTTCGCACCAAAACGCGAATATGCTCATTATCTTGCACAAGATCTTGCAGTGCGCAGATATGTAGCAAAAAAGTTTACTAATCGTAGCGCTATTAACACGGTAGATATAGAGCGCTCACCTAATCTCGTTACTGTTACTATTCAAACAGCAAAAGCTGGTGTTGTTATTGGCCGCGGAGGTGCAGGTGCACAAGAACTCAAGGCCGAATTTGAACGCATATTTGGCACGACAGTGCGAGTAAATATAGAAGAACTTAAAAAACCCGAACTTTACGCTAAATTAGTCGCAGAAAACATTGCGAATCAGCTCGAGCGACGAATTGCTTTTCGGCGAGCTATGAAAAGCTCTGCAGCTGCCACTATGCGAGCAGGGGCGAAAGGCGTGCGTATTGAAGTAGCTGGTCGTCTTAATGGTGCAGAAATGTCACGCCGTGAAAAACTTATTAACGGCAGTGTGCCACTTCACACACTACGCGCAGACATCGACTATGGATATGAACGAGCACATACACCGGCTGGAATTATTGGCGTTAAGGTGTGGATATATAAAGGGGAGGCCAAGTAATGTTACTTCCTAAGAAAATGAAGCACCGCAAAGAATTTAAGGGCAAAATACGCGGTCATGCGACAAGAGGTAATTATATTGCCCACGGTGACTATGCGATTCAATCTTTAGGTCATGATCGAATTACCAGCCGACAAATTGAATCTGCTCGTCAAGCGATGACCCGTTATATCAAACGTGGTGGAAAAATTTGGATACGTATATTCCCACAAACACCCGTTACACGTAAACCGCAAGACGTAAAAATGGGTAGCGGTAAAGGTTCACCAGAATTTTTTGCAGCTAAAGTTAAGCCCGGTACAGTTTTATTTGAAATGCAAGGCGTAACAGAAGAGACAGCACGTGAAGCTATGCGTTTAGCGGCTCACAAACTTCCTGTCAAGACCAAATTTATAATACGTGGAGAGGAGTCTTAATCGTATGGCAGACAAGAAAGCTACAAAAAAAGTACCATCAAAAGCAGCCAAGAAAGACACGAAAGATACTCTCAAAAAGGTAGATTTTAAAAAAATGAGTGAAGCAGAGCTGTCAAAAGCGATTGAAGCGCTTCGTGAAGATCTTGTAACACTTAAACGTGGCACTGTTATGGGTGAAGTACAAAATGTACACGCTTATGGCGACCGCCGCAAAGAGCTGGCACGTGCATTGACTGCGCGAAACACCGCAAGGGAGGTTAAGTAAATGGCTCACACAATTACAGGTCGTGTTAGTTCCGACAAAACCGACAAAACAATTGTCGTGAGTGTCGTAACACGCAAGACACATCCAATCTATAAAAAGCAGTATTCTGTGACGACTAAGTTTATGGCACACGATGAAGATAACCAAGCAAAAGAAGGCGACCTTGTTTCTATCACTGAGCATCGTCCTATTTCTAAGCGTAAGCGATGGACTCTGGTGAGTGTTCTAGAAACTGCACAAACAAAGCATATCGAACCAGAAGTTCAGGAGGAAGCGTAGTTATGATTCAGCAAGAATCACGCCTTGGTGTCTGCGACAATAGTGGTGCAAAAGAAATTTTGTGCATCCGTGTTCTGGGTGGTACCAGACGACGCTACGCCCGAGTTGGCGACGTAATAGTAGCAACAGTCAAACAAGCAGCACCAAACGGAAATGTAAAGAAAAAAAGTGTCGTCCGGGCTGTTATTGTACGTACAACCAATGTCATACGACGCGCCGATGGTTCAACCATCCGCTTTGATGATAATGCAGCTGTTATTATTGATGACGATAAGCAACCCAAAGCAACACGCATATTCGGGCCAGTTCCACGCGAATTACGTGAACAAGGCTATGCGAAAATTATCAGTCTTGCACCGGAGGTCCTCTAATGACACAACTCTATAAAATCAGATTAAAAAAAGGCGACACAGTCGTTGTGCGCTCAGGCAAATACAAAGGGCAAACTGGTAAGGTACTTGCAACTCACCCAGCAGAGAATAAAGTTACTGTAGAGGGCATCAATATTGTAAAGAAACATGTTAAACCGAACAATAAATACCCTCAAGGCGGTATCATAGAGCTCACAAAGGCAATAGACGTATCCAAGGTTGGTATTCAAGATCCAACAACCAAAAAAGCTTCACGAATTGCCTATAGCTTTGATAAATCAGGCAAGAAAACCCGCATATATGCCTCATCCAAGAAGGAGGTGAAGTAATGGTTAAGACAAAACAACCTACCAACGCACGTCTAAAGGTCCAATATAATACGACATACCGTGCAGAACTACGTACAGAACTTGGTTTATCTAATATAAATCAGGTTCCTAAGCTAGAAAAAATTGTTGTAAATGTCGGCTTGGGTCGCGCTAAAGATGATAAAAAGCTGATGGAAGTAGCAACCAACACACTTATCCGCATTACCGGACAAAAACCTATTCAAACAACTGCTAAAAAGAGTATCGCTAGCTTTAAGCTACGCGAAGGTAACAAAATAGGACTAAAAGTCACGTTACGCGGCGAAATGATGTATGAGTTTCTTGATCGTGTTGTCAATATTGTGTTACCACGGTTACGGGACTTTCATGGTGTTTCTGCAGGAGCATTTGATAAAACAGGAAATTACAGCCTCGGTATAAAAGATCAATCGGTCTTTCCAGAATTAAATTTCGAAGAAACAACGACCATACATGGACTACAAATCAATTTTGTCTTTAGTAATGTAACATCTGTAAATCAAAGTAAGGCATTGCTCGCTAAATTCGGCATGCCGTTCGAGAAAGAAAGGAAAGCGTAAATATGGCAAAGAAATCAATTGTTTTACGTGATCAAAAACGACAGGCAATGCATGCTAAATACGCTGCAAAACGAGCTGAGCTTAAGAAACTAGGTGATTACGAAGGACTCCATAGATTACCACGAAACAGTAGTCCAACACGCCTTAAGAATCGCTGTAGCGAGACCGGTCGTCCTCGTGCCTATATGCGCCAATTTGGCTTATCTAGATTAAGTTTTAGAGAGCACGCAAGCAAGGGAGAAATCCCAGGTGTAACTAAATCAAGCTGGTAAGGAAAGGAGAAGAATAAATGGTATCAACAGACCCAATCGCAGATATGCTTACACGTATTCGGAACGCAGTAGCAGTTAACAAACATCAAATTCTCGTTCCTTTTAGCAAGGTTAAAGTTACGGTTCTTGATGTTCTTAAGCAAAGTAACTTCATTTCTAGCTACGAAATCATTGGTGAAGGTATAGAAAAACATATCGTGGTGCAAATAAACGAACCAAATACTAATTCACGCATTACGGCAATTGAGCGAATAAGTAAACCTGGCCGTCGTGTCTATTCATCTGTTTCAGAAATTCCTAAGGTTAAATATGGTCGTGGTATCGTCGTGGTATCAACGAGCAAAGGTATTATGACAGGTATAGAAGCAAAAAAAGCTGGCTTAGGTGGCGAATTAATCTGTAGAGTATATTAATTAATCGGAGGCGATATGAGTCGAGTAGGAAAACTACCCATACAAATACCCAGCGGTGTGACAATCACTGTCGACGATGCTGCCATTACGGTCAATGGACCAAAAGGCACGTTATCTCAGTTTACAGTCCCTGGTATATCAGTAGAACAAAATAATGGCGAAATATTAGTGAAGCGCGAAAATGATTTAGCAGAGAATAGGGCTCGTCATGGCCTTATGCGGTCATTAATACACAATATGGTTGTTGGCGTTACACAAGGTTTTAGTAAAAAGCTAGAAATAAATGGCGTTGGTTATCGTGCGAACATGGAAGGCGCTAAATTAAAAATGCAACTCGGATTTAGCCACGATATATACTATACAGCACCACAAGGTGTCCAGTTAGCTGTGGAACAAAATACTATTACGGTAAGCGGCATTAGCAAGCAGCAAGTAGGCCAAGCCGCAGCAGAAATTAGAGCGTTTAAAAAGCCAGAACCATACAAGGGCAAAGGCATTAAATATAGTGATGAACGCATTTTACGTAAGAGCGGAAAGTCAGGAAAGGACTAATTATGACTCATACTATTCAAAAGTCTAAAAACCTTGCGTTACGTAAAGCTCGTGTACGATCAGTTGTCCACGGTACCGCAGACCGTCCGCGCTTAACGGTAACAATAAGTAATACTCATGTTAGTGCTCAAATTATAGACGATGACGCACAAAAAACGCTCGTCGCAGCAACTACAGTAGGGACAACCCAAAAAGGAACCATGACTGACAAAGCAGTATACATAGGAACAACTATTGGAAAAGCAGCCAAAAAGGCTAAAATTACGAAACTTGCTTTTGACAGAAACGGCAAACAATATCATGGACGTATTAAAGCCCTCGCGGATGCTGTACGTGCAGAAGGGTTGGAGTTTTAATTATGAATAATACAGCAACAAAACCACGCAGAGACACACGTGGACCAAGAGAACAAGAAGAAAAGCAATTTGAAGAGCGTGTAGTAAGTATTGACCGCGTTGCTCGAGTCGTTAAAGGCGGAAGACGATTTCGTTTTCGAGCACTCGTTGTCATTGGTGATAAAAAGGGACAAGTAGGCATAGGTATAGCAAAGGGAGCAGATGTACAAGCAGCTGTTTCAAAAGCGGTCGACATGGCTAAGAAACGACTCGTTACGGTGCCGATATTTAATGGCACATTACCACACGAAGCACAGGCAAAGGTTGCTGGCGCAAATATATTTGTTAAGCCAGCCAGCCCAGGTACCGGACTTATTGCAGGTGGTGTAGTACGTACTGTCTTAGAGATAGCAGGCTATAGCAATGCTTTGTCTAAGTCGCTTGGATCGTCAAATAAAATCAATTCCGCTTATGCAACAATTGCCGCCTTACAATCTATTTCACCAAGCAGTGAATGGGTTGTCCAGCCTGTGGCAAAAAAGCCAAAAGCAGGAAAGTAGGAGAATACTATGCAGTATCATGAATTATCAGTAGAAAAGCGTAAAACAGCCAAGCGAGTTGGACGTGGTATTTCTGCTGGGCAAGGAAAGACAGCAGGACGGGGCACAAAAGGTCAGAGTTCACGAACAGGCGGTAAGCGACGACCAGGTTTTGAAGGTGGTCAAACACCTTTAATGATGAGAATTCCAAAACTTCGTGGGTTTACGAGTCATCGCATGAAAGCCGAAAACGTCTATACAGGTCAACTCGACACCCTAAAGGGAGAAATCAATAACTATACCTTATTTGCAGCTGGTCTGGTATCGAGTCCATATGTGAAAGTAAAGCTCGTTACTAAAGGTGAGCTTACAAAAAGCGTAGACGTGCACTTACAAGCTGCTTCGAACTCAGCTATTGCGGCAATTGAAAAAGCCGGTGGTAGTTTTAAAGTCGTTGGCCGGCCGATGCGTGAGTCTAAAAAGACCAAAAGCTAAACCATCAGCGTTGCTTTATATTAAAAAAACACCCATACATACGTAGGGGTGTTTTTTAATAAATAATCTATAGTATAAGCTCAGGTGCTACACTACAATAATGCAAGATGATACAAGAACCCTTATGAAACCCCAAAAAACAAAAACACGATATGGAATTCTGGCGCAATCAGCACATAGCACAATTCGCAAGCACCGCTTTCGTAAACGACTTTATATACCAAGTATTATTGCTGCGTTGATACTCGCTGGTGCAGCAGGCTATTGGCTATATGTGTTACGATCAACCAAAACAATTAAGAGCTGGCAATCAGCTGTAATTTCGTTAGCATCTGTTGATTACCTTGAGCAAGTTTATAGGTTTGGCGCTAATGCGGATGGACTTGGACCAAAGGGTACAATTACTATGCGGAGTGATTTTAGTGACCCTGCCACGCCTAAATCTAAAGGTACTTTTGATATGGATGTAGGCGTAATCGGCCGTACCATAAAACTAAAAAGTGATTTTTTATGTGTATCTGAAGTGGAGTGTTACATAAAATATATTGCATTCACTGCACCAGAAGAACTCACTACAGAAAAACCTGCATATTTAAATACATGGCTGCAATTTGATCCTACTACTAATAACAATAACTCTGCTGATGTATTTGGTATCGTTGGTAACGTTAATACTGTTTTAGGCGAGCTTATTATAGGAAATATTACTGGTCATGCTAAGCAAATGATTCATGATGCAGCCAAGAATAAAAATACATACAACATAATGTCTACGCGGGTGAGTAAAAACAGCAATCAAAATAGTGTGCAGTATGACATTCGCGCCAATACAGACGATCTTGTTGGTATCAACTCAGCCGTTGCCAATCAGTATAGTATTGCAAATAATTATGATGCACAAACGGCTTTCGCAGATACATTCTCTGCGTGGGTAGATACGACCACCAACACAATATTTAAGCTAGAATACGAACAGGGCGACACAACGACGAGCATACACTACTCGGTACATAGCGAAAAACCAAATATACAAGCTCCTGTAGATTACCTTAAACCACAAGAATATAGCCGTGTAATATAATGTATTTATTTTCATAGGTATTTATTTTGCGTATGTAGTGCTATGACTGTACTGAGTGTCAAATCACATAAACATATGGTATAGTGGCTGCATAGTTGCAACACCCAAGTGTAACCATATGAAAGACCATTTCAACTCCAACAAACATGAAGTGCTTCCGTTAGATAGACAGCTCGAGCATCTCATCAAGCAAGACTTTAGTATCGTAGCAGAAGCCCTTGCAGATATTTATGAACAACGCATGAGCTTTGTGGATACAGATACCAAACAAACACACCCAGAAACGATGACTATAATCGGAAATGTATCACTGTCTGCTGGGTACGACGAAGACATGTCAGCTACCGCGAACCAAGCCATAGCAGAAGGAGTACACTTTGCCTATACAACTGCGAGGGTTGCTTCGCCTGCAGGCATTTTAAGTAGTTATGAGCCATATCATTACCAATCTTCTGACGAAACGTACTATAACAACATGCATTATGACGCGGAAAAATATTTACAAGAACGTCCTGCAATCGCCGCACTGGTAGAAGCTTTTATAGGTTCTATTGATGTATCATTGACTCACGCAGAGTTGGCTACAGTTGCCGCTGCTTTAAGTTTTATGCAAATAGAAGAAGGCGAGCGCCAGCAATATATCGATCAGCAGGTTACCGATTTTTCAGCACAGCTAGACGAACTTTAGTAGACCACTAGTTGTGGTGTCTAGAATATGTAAAACATACTCAGATTTTTAGCTTATTATTGATATACAGCTTTTCTCGGGTAATTCCGCTTATCCTTTTTAGGCACGGTAGTTGCTTGTTTTTTTGGCCGTATGTGCACGTACGTTTCCGCACGAGATATATCATGCTGTCGTGTTTCATCTGTCGGCCTTGACGCATGTCGTCTTTTTTCTCTTGGGCTACGACGTAGTCGCTTTTGTAATTCACTGACTGTTCGATATTTTCTTCCGTCATTACGATACCGAACATATAGATTTGATTCTTCTATATCTGATGCACTGAGCACCATATCTAACGGTATATGAGAAGGCAACGTAATATAAGCTCGGCCTTTTTTATAATGTATCGCAATTTTTTCTCCGTCTAATTCAAAATAGTCTGGTGTAGACTCTATGATATCTTGTATCACCTGTGTATCTACTAAATCTCCAATTGTAATATAAGGTATGTGAGCATCAAATTCTTGTAGTGTTGTTGCGCTGCTAGGGATACCTGCCATAAGTTGTTCAACTAAGCCGTCTAATAGAGTGGTTAGGTCTAAATTATTAGTCGTTCTTGCTTCAAGATCATGGACGGCTTCTATCGTCTGACGCAATGACTCGCAGCGCGGTAGATTTAGGTTTGGTAGCTTGCCATATAATATAGACAACACGACCGATTCAATAAGGTCACTACTTGGCTCAGCTGGCTCTGTAATAAAATCTCTTGTAGTTAAATCATCAAAGTACACTTCTTTTTTGGCCAGCACCACGCCATCGTATCGAAGCACGTATTCGGCTGGTTCAAAAGTACAACGGTGGGGGGCTACATCTAGTAATTGCTGAGTCGTGACACGGGTAGCTCCTTTAATAAGTGATTTATAGCTTTTGCCGTTACTACTAACATTAGCAATATCAAAAGGGTTCCCGACAACAGTTACTTTACTACCACGGAGCGGGCTATTCTTACTGATATTACGCATATAACCCCGGGGATCTAGGTGCTTAAAACGATTTATCGGTACATATAGTTCATCGGCACCACTAATAATACAACGCAGTAACTGCTCTTCTTGCTCTACTGTCGGCGCTGTTAATGCTACATCTTCTAGATTTAATCGTGATAATAAAGATTCAAATGATTTCTTCGCATTAAGGTACTTTTTTTCTACGATACCAAACGTTTCTAATTCATCTTGGTTCATGGTTTGTGCAGCAATAAAGACATCAAGCATCATTAAAATTTCTGAGTTCTGTTCGTCTGTTAATTTGCCATATGTAAGGTTAGCATCGGCAGAAGTATGGGTGATAGTAGTGTTCGCGTGTGCTGCAACAGCGGCTAACATCATAACCTGCAACTCTTTGCCATACTTAAGAGATTCAACAACCATCCGTGCGTAATGAGCATCAAGCGGTAGCTTTGCCATTTCTATACCAGTTTGTGTCACGTCTCCAGTTACCGCCACCGCACCTAATCGCTGCAAGCGTTGTTTTGCATACTGCTTTAATTGCTCTTCTGGCTCGCATATAAGATCGAGCTCATCTAAAGTAAAAGCAGCGTTGCCAAGTGTACGGAGCATTAACGAATCTAACCTATTTTTAAGTATTTCTGGTGTATCGTAATCTGATAGTTCACTGGCTGGTGGTAGTTCTGGGTAACCAGGGAGCGGTGCTTGTACATATATACCTGGTTTTACTCGCCCAACACGACCTTTCCGTTGATCCTTCGTAGCTATACAGGCAGGACGGATATCGAGCAACGGTACGTCTTGGCGGGTATCGCTACCTCGTTCCCAACCGCAGTCTATAACAACATCAATATCATCAATAGTGATACTAGTTTTTGCTATATCTGTAGCTATGATAATTTTACCCCTTTCGTAATGCCCAAACGCAGCCATTTGTTCTGTTGCAGATTGTTCGCCATGGAGCGGTATAATTACGATATCTTGTTTAAGTTTCGTACGTATTAGTCCTGTAACTCGAGTAATATCAGGTTTACCTGGTACAAAAATGAGGATGTTTTTTTCTTCTTTTGCGTAACGTACGGCCTCATCTACTAATGACTCACCTTGGCGTTCTTCTACTTCATATGTTCTACCTTCAATATCGATGATAGGTGCAGGATTTCCTTGCTCGTCGCAAAGGTATTCGGCGGTGCCTTCTGTATTAAATGTAGCGCTCATAATGACTGCTCGTATACCCATACGTTTTATGAGTGCCAAGAGCATTGTAATGTTAGCATTTGCCTCGTGTACTTCGTCTACAATAAGAATCGTGTCCTGTCCCAGCCCGCCGCTACTTAATAACCGCCGTACTTCGAGGCCGTCTGTGACAATTTCTGCTACACTTTCATGCGTGCTATCGCCTTCGTTGGCTGTACGGTAACCAACGTAATCGTCTGGCAGACCATCAATCTTCCAGGATAATTCCTGGCTAATACGATCTTTAAGAGTTCGCGCCGCCACGATACGAGGTTGGGTTATGATAACTTTAGAAAATCCAGCTTCAAGCATATATTGCACAACTTGAGTAGACTTGCCGCTTCCTGTTTCAGATCGAAATTGTTACATCATTTGATAAAACAGTAGATATTATTTCAGATTTATTTTGGTAAATAGGTAATTCTGGGTTGCCTAAATCAATATTTTCATATGACAACGATGTTTCGCAGTAGGAGTAGGGGAGTGATGCAGAGCCATATTGTGGCTCATAATGTGCCGGTGCGTGTTCTAGGTCTAGCGTGCTATTCGCCACGCCTTGTCGCTTTCTGTTTTGAATATTTTTATATACATATTGTTATGTCAAAACTTTCTTTTGTTTACCGACAGCTCTCACACTGTTACTTTCAATATACACCCAAAAATGTGTATGTATACAAAGAATGTAAATACCACAACAATAAGGTTATGCTTACCACTAGAAATTATTATTGTAAATAATTTACAATAAGGTTATACTTACCATATCAAGGAGTAGTCTTAGTGAAAAATAATTTTGTATACGTATTTATGGCAATTATTGTAGGCGGGGTATTTCTATATGTTCTGAATATCTCTAGTAGCAACAGCCTAGAAGCTGATCAGATGAATAATCGTGATTTGTCACAATTCACCCAAGGCAATCTAGATGCACCTGTTAAAGTGACCCAATATTCAGATTTTCTGTGCCCATCTTGTTCGCAAGTAAGTCTGGGGATAGTGCCAAAAATAATAGAAAAGTACGTTACGACAGGTAACGTATACTACACGTTTGTGCCAATGGCATTTATTGCTCCGGGTTCTCAGTTGGCAGCTGAAGGTGCTTTTTGCGCAGCCAAACAAGACAAATTTTGGGAGTATCACGATGTGGCATATCAAGCTGTCTGGGAAGACTACTTTAGTAAAGGTGTAGATCCATCTCGGGTACCACTTTATAGTGAAGCAGGGGTAAAGCAACTCGGCCAACTCGCTCAAGTAGACACAGATAGTTTTAATAGTTGTATAGATAACAGGGTTGAAAAGGCTACTGTTATGGCGATAACGCAAGACGCGCAGAACAATGGTGTTCAAGGTACACCGTATTTTGTTGTTAATGACACTCCCATCAAGGGTGTACCCAGCTTTGAAATATTAGACGCTGCAATTAGCACTAAGTTATAACAGCATGATACAACGTCTACAACTACTCAAAACTAAGGCTCAATTGTCATTAAAAGCCAGCAGCAATGTGCTGAAGAGCCCAAAGTATTTACTCTTCGCAGCTATAGTCGCGCTGCTATTTATTCAGTTACTGTATTGGCTTCTCAATGCTTCGCTATTTTGGTATTTTTTCACGGCTCGCAGTCTAAACATCATAGAAAAGATGGATATATTTAGCAGTATTATTGTCAGTTATCTTTCTAGTCTACCCTTGTGGCAGGCATTTGCTGTTGTATCTCTCGCTATTACGCAGGGAGTCGTTATAAGTGTGCTGCTATTTACGGTTCGCAACAACCAAAGCGTGGACAAAAAGGCAGTTGGTGGTACGGGCATCGCAAGTATAATCGCAATGTTGAGCGTAGGATGTGTTTCGTGTGGTACTTCTATAGTGGCGCCAATAATTGGCTTATTTGTTTCTGGGGCAACTGCAAGTTTAAGCGAAGCCATTAATAAGATAGCCATTGTCGTTGGATTAATTATTGCGCTTTATGCATTATATGCAGTTGGGTTGACCGCCGCCAATATACAGGCAAAACAAAAAAGTACCAGCACTACATCGTAATATGGTGGCGCCGTACCCACTCATACAACACTATACCCGCCGCCACGCCAACGTTAATTGAGCGCGTTGAACCAAACTGTTCTATCGCAATAATACGTTTGCAATAAGATTGCATTTCTACCGATAAACCAGGACCTTCTTGACCAAACACTAATATGGCATTTTCTGGAATATTTGCTTGATGTAGCGGTATGCTATTAGCAATATTATCAATGCCAATAATGACTAATGTCGTTGGCGCTACCCAGTTAATAAAATCTACAACTGTTGGGTGGTGGTATAGCTGTAAGTATTTTTCTGTAGCCATAGCGCCCCGCCGATTCCAATGTCGTTTGCCAATAATATGTACACCAGCTACATTAAAAGCATTAGCACTGCGAACAATTGTACCAATGTTATAATCGTGTTGGTAATTTTCTATTGCCACATGCACACCAAAAGCCTTGGCTTGTAAGTCATTTTTAATGGCTTCTAGTTTCCAGTTTTTATATGTATCTTGTACATTTCGCGGATCACCATTTTGCGCTAACTGCGGATCTATATTATCATTCATCATTCATCTAAAGCTTTCATAAATGTATAGCCTGCCCATAGCCCTAATAAAGACCCCACAAACCCACCCATAATGCTAATAAACCCAAGTGGATCACTCCCAAACAACACTACCGGAAGGTATGCCCCTAATATACTGCCAATGGTGATACCGCCGTAAATATATAGCTTGGTCATATTTTTAAGTATACGTTAAATTATTATGTTACAATACTACGTGATAATGAAAACCAAATATAGAGAGGTGTCTTAAAAAGTATTTTCTGATGAATTGGCGAATAATTTTCAAATCATTTGGTAGTCCAGATATGCGCAAGCGTATTCTTGCAGTGCTTGGTGTTCTTATTATATTTAGGTTTTTGGCACAAATTCCTATACCACTTGCAGAGCCCGCTACATTAAAACAAGTATTAGAAAGTGCTTTCAGCCAAACGTCAGGTTCGCAACTGCTTGGCTTTTTAAATATTCTTAGCGGTGGCGCACTGGCTAACTTTTCTATCATGCTCGTTGGGCTGGGCCCATACATTAACGCGAGTATTATTACGCAACTTCTTACTAAGGCGATTCCAAAAATGGAAGCGCTCAATAAAGAAGGAGAATACGGCCGAAAGAAAATACAGCAATGGACACGCTTACTTACATTACCACTGGCGATTGTACAATCTATAGGAACAATATTTTTGGTACGACAAACAGCAGCCAGCTTTGGTGGTTTGGGCGATCTTGTTTCACAAGCCAGCCTTAGCCAGTGGGTACTTATGGTAACAGTACTAACAGCTTCGGCAATGCTCCTTATGTTCCTTGGTGAACAAATTACTGAACAAGGTATAGGTAACGGTATTTCACTAGTAATTACCGTGGGTATTCTTGCATCCTTACCTGGTATTATTGGTAACTTGCTGGGTTCCGTCATACAAGATGGCGCTAGTTTTGCGATATTTGGTAAATTTGATTTTCCAATAAATAGTGCCGCACTGTGGGTGACGCTGGGAATTGTAGTGGTTACCGTTCTCGTGACTGTATTTGTTGTCTATCTAAACGAAGCTCAACGGCGCATTACCGTAAATTACGCGAAACGCTTACAAGGCAACCGTGTGTACGGCGGTGTAACAACGACGTTACCACTACGCCTTATTACTGCAGGTGTTATCCCTATAATCTTTGCTCTCGCATTTTTGGCTCTACCAGAATTCGTCGGTAGACTGCTAAGCCAAAACGCTACTGGCGCCATGCAGCAATTAGGCGAGAATCTTGTTACCTGGTTCCAGGTGCCTACTGCAGCGAGTTTGTCTAGCGGAGGCTGGATAGCGTGGCTATACCCAATAGCTTATTTCTTGCTGGTGTTTATGTTTACATTCTTTTATACATCTGTCGTGTTTAACGCCAAAGAAATATCAGAAAATCTCCAAAAACAAGGTGGCTTTATTGATGGTGTACGCCCAGGGGCGCAAACAGAAAAATATCTTATGGGTACCGTTAACAAGCTTACCCTGTATGGAGCATTAGCACTTGGGTTCTTAGCAATTATGCCAATTTTTGGACAAGCTATACTAGGTACAGATCAAATTGCAATTGGTGGTACGAGTATCCTCATCTTGGTATCAGTTGCACTAGAAACGCTCCGCCAAATAGAATCACGCGCCCTGATGGTAACCTACGACGATTACACGATAGATATTAGCCAAGATGGCCAAAAAACTGGTGGTAAAAAACGATTTTCGCTTAAACGTAAAAAGAAGTTGTAATTTTCTCTTTACAAACAGTGGATAAGTGTAGTAAACTAGACTACTGTTGTAACTTATGGCAAGCACAAAAGAAGTAATCGAACTCACAGGCAAAATAATTGAGGCCCTCCCAGGCACTCAATTTAGAGTAGAGCTCGAAAACGGCCATCAGATTATAGCTAATTTGGCCGGGAAAATGAGGAAGAATTATATTCGCCTTGTACCCGGTGACAGCGTTAAGGTAGAATTGACTCCTTACGATCTCTCTAAGGGTCGGATAACCTATCGCTTATCGTAATATTAAACTAAGCAGTGTGTCACCACAGCATTAAGGAGTGATGATCCGCATGAAAGTGCGTGCAAGTGTAAAGAAAATCAGTCCCGATGACATTTTGGTACGTCGTAAAGGCCGCCTGTATGTTATCAATAAAAACAAGCCAAAGCACAAGCAGAGGCAAGGGTAGTCTATGGCACGATTAAGTGGTGTAACTATTCCAACTGAAAAGCAAATAGGAGTTGCATTGACGTATGTCCACGGAATTGGACCTAAGTCAGCGCAAGATATCCTTGCAAAAGCCAAGGTCGATACAACGACTCGCGTCAAAAATTTAACAGACGCTGAGACGACACGAATTCAAGATGTTATTAACGAAAGCTACCTTGTTGAAGGTGAGTTGCAACGTACAGTTGTTTCTAATATCAAACGATTAAAAGAGATTAAATCATACCGTGGCTTACGCCATAGTGCTAATCTCCCTAGTCGTGGGCAACGCACTAAAACAAATGCACGTACTCGTCGTGGTAAAAAGACTACTGTCGGTGGTACTGCAAAAAAGGTAGCATCTAAAACGTAATATACGTAGGAGTTAATATATATGGCTGAATTATCGACTGCTGCCAAGAAGAAGAAGGGCAAACGAAGCATCCCGCACGGTCAAGTGCATATCAGTGCGACGTTTAATAATACTATTGTATCTGTCACAGATTCTAAGGGCGGTTTGTTAACGGCTGCAAGCGCAGGAGCTTGTGGTTTTAGAGGAAGTAAAAAAGGCACTGCCTATGCTGCACAAGTAGCAGCAGAAAAAGCGATTGTCGCTGCAAAGCAGCTTCATGGTTTAGGCAAAGCTGATGTATATGTAAAAGGCATAGGACAAGGACGTGATGCCGCGGTGCGTGCTTTATCTGCAAATGATGTTGCAGTAGAAACCATCGTAGATGTAACAGGTGTTCCACATGGCGGTTGTCGTCCACGTAAGGCCAGGAGAGTATAGGTGTAATTATGGCAAGAGATACTCAATCAATCACAAAAATGAGTCGTCGTGAAGGCTACGCACTCCACCCAAAAGCGGTAAAGCACATGGTCAAGCGAAGTACGATTCCTGGTCAACACGGTCGCACTAACCGGCGTTCTAACCCAAGTCAATACGCACTACAACTGCGCGAAAAGCAAAAAGTAAAGCGTCTCTACGGGTTATTGGAACGACAATTTTCAAATCTAATGCGCGAAGCTAGCCGTAAAACCGGCCAGAGTGGTACAGTGTTACTACAATTTTTAGAACAGCGTGCAGATAACGTTGTCTATCGGGCAGGCTTTGCAAATAGCCGTAGAGCTGCCAGACAACTTGTGAGCCACGGGCACTTTATGCTAAATGGCCGCAGGGTAGACATTCCATCTATTCGTCTTAAAAGCGGTGACGTACTCACCGTGCGTCCCAAAAGTACGTCAACTGAATATTTCAAGCACCTGGATGACATTACAAGTCAAAATGACGTCGTGGTGAGTTGGATCAAAGTTGATCGCAAGAAACTTACTGTAACCGTAACTGGTCTTCCTCCCCGCGAAGAAGCTGAGCCAGAAATTAATGAGCAATTAATAGTTGAGTATTACTCACGATAAGGAGAGGACAACAAGGTATGTCTAAAGTTATTCACACACCATCATTGGCTAACATCGATGAGCACAGCCCAACTAGTGCAACGTTCGTTATAGAACCTTTGCACACTGGTTATGGCATGACACTCGGCAACAGTATGCGCCGCGTGCTGCTCTCGAGCGTTTCAGGGGCAGCTATCACTGCCTTTAAAATTGAAGGTGTTACACACGAATTTACGACCGTAGAAGGCGTAAAAGAAGACGTTGTAGCGATTATGCTCAACCTCAAGGGAATACGATTCCGTGTATTCTCAGACGAACCACAGATGCTACGCCTTGAACATAAAGGCAAAGGCGTTATTACTGCCGGAGAATTACAAGCAAACGCAGATGTAGAAGTTGTTAATGCACAGCATGTAATCGCAACGGTAGATACAGATAAAGCACCATTTATACTAGACGTTATTGTAGAGACAGGTCGTGGTTACCGCACGGTTGAAGAAGGTGCTAGCCGTAAACCAAGCGATATGATTGCTATAGACGCAATTTTTAGCCCAGTACTTCGTGTACGATACAAAGTAGAGGACACGCGTGTTGGCCAAATAACCGATCTTGATAAACTCATCATAACCATAGACACTGACGGCACCATTACTCCTAAAGATGCCTTTGAAGAAGCAGCTGCAATTCTTGTTAATCAATATACTGCGCTCGCTGGTTCTACACGAGTAGAAGCTGTGCCAGCCAGTAAGACGGTTGCACCAAGCTTTAATGCAGACATCGAAGATGAACCATCAGAACTACTAGTGTCTATAGAAGATTTAAATCTAACTGCCCGCACCACAAATGCACTCATCAATAACGACATTCATACACTTAAAGATTTATTTTCTTTAAGCGACGCAGAACTTCGTGACCTAAAGGGCTTTGGGCAAAAAGCACTTGATGAAGTCAAGGACAAGTTGGCAGAACTGGAGTTATAGGCAATGCACAGACACGGATACAAAGGTCGTAAATTTAGCCGCGAACGCGATCAAAGGCGAGCGCTCATTAAGGGCTTAGCTTCTAATTTGATAGATCACGGTGCCATTACAACTACCACGCCAAAAGCAAAAGAACTGGTACCATACTTTGAAAAACTCATCACAAAGGCGAAAAAGGGCGATTTACACAATCGCCGCCAAGTGATTTCAAAAGTAGCAACCATAGAAAGTGCCCATAAACTGGTAGATGAAATTGCACCCAAACTTACTGCACGCAGCTCTGGACATTTGCGGATCAACAAGAAAGATAATCGTCGTGGCGATAATGCACAAATGGCAACAGTATCATTTGTAGATGATATTTCTACAGCCAAGGATGATGCTAAACCCACAACCAAGAAAGCAACCAGCCTAACCAAAGCCAGTGTAGCACCAAAGAAAGCGTCTACTGTTGTACCATCAGCACCTAAAAAACGCGTAGCAACCCACACGAACAAAACCGCAACGCGGGCTAAAGGTGTTACTAAGGGGGACAGATAATGAAAACCTATAGCGCTAAGCCATCAGAAGTGACACGAACATGGTTCTTGGTTGATGCATCAGAAGCTCCATTGGGGCGGGTAGCGACAGAAATAGCTCAACACCTAATTGGTAAAAAGAAACCAATGTTTACCCAACACATCGATTGTGGCGACCACGTTATCGTCATTAATGCAGATAAACTCGTCGTAACAGGCAATAAATTGCAAGATAAAAAATACTACAGGCATAGTCAATACCCAGGTAGCTTAAAGACAACTACCTTACAAGAGCAAATCGATAAAGATTCTACGGCAGTTATTGTCGCTGCAGTACGTGGTATGTTACCGAAAAATAAGCTCATCACAGAGCGTCTTAAACGGCTTAAAGTATATGCTGGTAATGAGCACAATCATGCCGCCCAGCAACCAAAGAAAGTGAGTGTATTGTAATGGCAAGACAAGATTACTTTTATGCTCTTGGCAGACGGAAAAGTGCTACGGCACGTGTTCGCTTAAGTGGTGGCAGTGGACACATAACTATTAATAGCAAACCAGCTGCAGAGTATTTTGATGGAAGTGAATATTTATTAGACGAACTAAACCAACCATTTTCTTTATTAGATAAAGAAAAGCAATTCGACGTAAGTGTTGTGGTAGCAGGTGGTGGTTTAGCTGGCCAAGCAGATGCAATCCGCCTTGGTATTGCAAAAAGCTTAGTCCTTGTAAATGAAGATTTTAAGAGTACCCTCAAGCGAGCCGATCAACTATCACGCGATTCGCGTGAAAAAGAGCGCAAGAAGTTCGGTCTTAAAGGTGCACGTAAACAGCGTCAATTTACCAAACGGTAAAACGAATATCTCTACACTGTAAACAACTTCAATGTCTAACCAAAGACAATTATTAGTAGTATAAAAATTGACGAAATACTAAATAATTGGTATAATAACGTTACTGGCATTGCCAGGTCTGTTCTTTGGTAGTAAAAATTTATTGCAATGGCTATCTTTTATGATAGTACTTGTGCGATAGGTTGGGTACGTTGTAGCCAATCAATCGCACAAGTACTCTAGAGTAGAAAGGTAGTAAAATGGGAAGCCCTTATGCTCTCATAATAGGACTGGTTTTCCTAACTTTTATACTTGGTTTCTTAGTCGGAAAGCTAAACTAGGCTGCTATGTAGTAAAGCACTGAACGGGCAGTAAACCCGGACAAGCATACAAAGTAAACATGCCGGCCCGCGCGAGGCCTAGAGATGCTACCAGGGGCAATAACAAGCCTTGGGGGTCATCATCGCGCGCGAAGACGCCAAGCAATGAACAGAACCGGCCCGACACTCCACGCGTAGAGTCGGGCCTCTTTTTAAAGCGACTAATATACTAGTAACCATAGTTTACACATAAAAACATTTGTACGTAGCTAGTATGAGGCATAATACTATCGCGTATCACCAGCAAGTAATCTATAATTAGTATTATAACCAAACATAGGCGGATGTGGCGGAACTGGTAGACGCGCTAGTTTCAGAGACTAGTGGTAGCAATATCGTGGAGGTTCAAGTCCTCTCATCCGCACCAATACGACAGATATAAGGTATACTTAAAAGATAATGGCAAAAGAGACTATTTTAACAGGCATTAGAAGTAATGATGAAGTAACACTGGGTAACTATCTTGGTGCATTTTTGCCAATAGTTGATATGGCAAAGCAACATGCTGATGAATACCAGGTAAATATGTTCGTACCTGACTTACATTCGTTTACCACCCCAATTGACCACAGTAAACTATACGCCCAGACAATGCGCAACCTAAGGCTGTTTGTTGCCGCCGGTTTACCAATAGATCACCAAGATGTAATTATTTACCGCCAAAGCTATATAGCGGCCCACAGCGAGCTTGCCTGGATATTAAGTTGTTTTACCGGCTTTGGTGAGGCTAGCAGAATGGTGGAATTCAAAGATAAGTCACAAAAAATAGGCGCCGATAGGGTAAGCGTTGGTTTGTTTAATTACCCAATATTAATGGCCGCCGATATTTTATTGTACAGAGCGAAGTGGGTACCAGTCGGCGAAGATCAAAGGCAACATCTAGAATTGGCCCGTGATATTGCCCAAAGATTTAATAACAAATTTGGTGATATATTTATTGTTCCTGCAGACGTGAAAGCTCAATCGCAATTTATTGACCGTGATGCCGCACCACGAGTGCGTAGTCTACGTAATCCAGAAGCCAAAATGAGTAAAAGCATTGATGACCCAGCTGGTACAATTTTGTTAAGCGATAACCCAGACGAAGCTGCCAAAAAGGTTATGGGCGCCACAACCGATAGTGTTGGGAAGGTAAATTTTGATTGGCAAAACCAGCCTGGTGTTACTAATTTGCTGCAAATGTTGGCATTACTATCTGGTGAACCACAAGAAAGTATAAACGCAAAGTGGGTTGGTATAGAAAGATACGGCGATTTAAAGGCTGCCGTAGCAGAATCTACTAAAAATACTCTGGCTAATTTACAATCTGAATACGAAGCTACCAACGATAGTCAATTACAAGAAAAGCTAACCACTAGCGAAGCAATTGCCAGGCAGATCGCTGACCAAACTTTGCTAAAAGTACAGCAGGCTGTTGGCTTAAGACCGCGTTAACGATTGTATGAAGAAAACCATTATAAACGATCTAAATACCGCTCAAAGAGCTGATGTCTTATTGGCGAGTGCTTATCCTGAATACTCAAGAGCAGCATTGGCTAAATTATTTGATATGGAACAAATTACAAAGTCAGACGTTACTATAAAGGCAGGTGACAGGATTCAACCTGGCGTTGCAATTGATGCAGATGTATCGGAAATTCTCAAAAAAGCCGATGTCATTGAACTTCCTATAGTGTATGAAGATGCTAACGTTATTGTTATTAATAAGCCAGCAGGCATAATAAGTCATGCACGGGGCCGTTACTGGGATGAAGCATCGGTGGCAAGTTTTGTACGTGACAGGGTATCGGGCCTATATGGTGAACGCGCTGGCATTGTGCATCGGTTAGATAGAGCAACGAGTGGTGTCATGGTGTGTGCCAAAAATTCAGAAACCGTCGCCTTTATGCAAAAACAGTTTTCATCGCGTAATGTCTATAAAACGTACATAGCGATTGTACAAAAAGATGTAGAACCAGAAGCTGGTATTATAGATGTACCATTAGCGCGAAACCCCAAAAACCCTAAAACGTTTCGGCCTGACCCATCAGGAAAAGAAGCAAAAACAGAATACAAAGTAGTGAAGAGTGGCGAAACGTATAGCACCTTACAATTGCACCCATTAACGGGGCGCACCCATCAGCTACGAGTGCACTTACAATACATAAAACACCCCATAGTAGGTGATGGATTGTACGGCGGCGAACCTGCAGACAGGCTGTATTTGCACGCAGCAAGCTTAGAAATAACATTACCTGGTGGTGAACGTACAGTTTTTACTGCACCAGTTCCACCAGTATTTAGTACTAAACTATGAGTGATCTTGTTATAAACCCAATAGTGAAACGGCATATAGATGCGTATATTGCCCATCCGCCGCATGCTGTATTAATATATGGCAAACAATCTTCTGGTAAAAAAACCCTCGCAGCGTATTTAGCTTTGGGTATAAAAAATTCACGCACACACTCAACCATCATGTACATACACCCCTTAGAAGATAAAAAAACAATTGGTATAGACCAAATCAAGCAGCTAAAAGTACTTTTAAGAACGAAAAGTGCTGCGTATAGAATCATTATTATTCCAGACGCAGACATATTAACCATAGAAGCCCAAAACAATTTTTTAAAACTCCTTGAAGAACCACCAGAAAACGTTCTTTTTATACTTACATCTAGTAGGCTGCATGGTTTACTTGTGACAGTTCGCTCACGTTTATTAAAAATTCGTTATGTACCACCGACACATGCACAAGAGCAAGCATTTGTATCAAACATGACTAGCGCAGACGCAAATAAGTATATAGCAATCGCAGATGGCAGGATTGGGCTTCTATATGCACTACGTAATAATGACCAATCGAGTGATATATTACAAAATATTGAACAAGCCAAAGAAATTCTCAGTGAACCGTTCATTGATAGATTGGCGAAAGTAGATACACTCAGCAAAGATGCTACGAGCCTAGCTACGCTGCTAGATGCTTTGTTTTTAACCTGCAATGCTGCATTAACCCACGCAGTGACAGCAGGACGCTCATATACCCAGTGGCTCAATAGGTTAGACGCTATAGAATCAGCTAATACACAGATACAACGTAATATTTCGGCAAAGCTTGTGCTTGATCGGCTATTTTTAGTGTTATAATAGAATGCAATGACATCTATATTAGTTTTGGTGGTTATTGCTGCGTTGCTTATACGGACTGCGTATGTTCGTACTGACGAAATTGAAGATATACCAGAAAAAGTAGGTGCAAAGTTAGGCAAGCTTTGGGAAATCGCTCATCAGGGTATGCGCGAAAATAAATTATTGCGAGCAGAAAAAGCCTTACTTACAATACTAAAGATAGATGAAAAAAACGCTGCAGCGTATAATCGCCTAGGAATTTTGTATGCAAAACAAAAAGAGTACGACGACGCTATAGATTGTTTTGAAATCGCCTCGTCTATAGAAAAAAGTGCTTCTAGTTTGCATAATTTGGGGCTTATTTATTACGAAACCGGTAATTATACCAAGGCGTCTATTGCTTTTGAAGAAGCACTCGACATGGAAGAAGAGCTCGCAGCGCGTCATATTGCGTATGCTAAAGTCCAAGAAAAGTTGGGTAATGATAAAAAAATGCTACAAGAGCTAGAGCGTGCAGTAGAACTAGAGCCAGCCAGAGAAACCTATGTGTTGTTAGCTAAAGCCTACGAAATCCACGGTGAGGATGAAAAGCTTGCAGCATTAAAGAAAAAACTTAAACGTAAAGAAACAAAAAAAGCCGGTCGCCCGCGTGCAATCAACCGACCCAAGAGAGTTGTCGTTTAACAGTTGCAGATAGCGCCTATGTTTGATACGATACTCATTGGCTAATTGTATCTATTAGTGCCGACATAGCTCAGTGGCCAGAGCGGCTGTTTTGTAAACAGCGGGTCGTGGGTTCGAATCCCTCTGTCGGCTCCAGAATAACATTGGTTATTCTTGGGCGCAGTGCGAGAGCGCCTAAACCCTTTGACTTGCCGTGAGGGTAGTCAGGGAAGTGTTTTAACAATACAATTGGAGTATGTAGTACTTGACCTCAAGCTACATACTCTTTATGCAGGGTTAGTGAAGCGGTCAAACACGACAGACTGTAAATCTGTTGGCTTATGCCTTCGTAGGTTCGAATCCTACACCCTGCACCACATATATGAGTAATTATGATCCACATCGTTTTGCAGAAACTCAGTCAACACATGGCTTAGAGCATAATCCCCTTGGCAATATTGATGCTGACTATCTATTAGATAATAGGCACAACCTAGGGTTGCTGCAAGAAATGATGGGCAGCACAGCGTATGATGCCGTTGTAGCTCAGGGGTAGAGCACTTCCATGGTAAGGAAGGGGTCTCGGGTTCAAATCCCGACAACGGCTCCATAAATATGAAAAAGTTATATCGTTCACGCACAAATTCAGTATTGTTTGGTATATGTGGAGGCATAGCCGAATACTTTAATATAGATGCTACTGTCGTTAGAGTGGCTACTGTCGTACTTGGTGTATTATCTGGTGGTACCATTGTACTTGCATATATATTATGTTTATTCATTATGCCAAAAGCGCAATGAGCTGAACCAACTATTGCTTTTAAAGGGTATTTGCAGTAAAATAATAAGTTGAAAGTATGTAGAGGCTAATTAATTATGGCAAAAAAATCAACCAAGCGTAAAACAATTGGATTAGTGTGTGAAGAAACGGGACATCGGCATTACTATACCCGTAAGAACACTCAAAATAGCCCAGACAAACTGCGTCTGCGCAAGTACAATCCTGTAGTACGGCGTCACACCGTCTATGTAGAAACGACCAAGAACCTAGGCCGTAACGTAGTCAAACCACGAAAGAAATAGCCTAAAGTCGTAGCAGTTATAGCATCCGCTACGTTATCGTGTAGCGGATATTTACTGTGTTCCGCTAATATCAAGAATCGTATTAATAAGTTCAGTGTGGCTCCATACTAACGGAGCAACGCCCACCGCATAGCCGGTTTCTGGGTGTACTTGTTCACTTAGTATGCCACTATCTAGGCTATGTGACAGTGACCAATCTATGAGTTCTTTGGCTTTATCTGGCTGTTGCCTCTGTACATAATACTGCGCAAGCCATAATGTGCACACAAACCATGGATTCGGTTGCGCATCTTCTGATGTTTTCATGTAGTTATCGTTTTCGTATCGCACGACTCCACCGATAGTTTTGTTAACGAGGTTACTTTCTATAGCTTCTACCGTGTGAACAACTGTTGGATCGTTTAATTTTACTTTTGTAAACATGGTAAGTCCGTATAACGTGGACATATCCAACGTGTTATCAAACTGTAGATTACCATCTGGCAGGCGCAGAAGTCCTTTACGATACGCTTGCCTATCAGGGTCGTACAGCAAGGGGAGTGATGATTCTATACTATCTGCAACCTGCATCCACTGAACGGCGTCGTCTGGGTATCCAAACTGGTCAGCAAAGCTACTTGCTCGCCGTAATGCGCGTATAACAGTAGCAGTGGTATAGGTTGTTGTTAAAAATTTCTCTTCCCATAAATCGTAGCTCGCATGCGGCAAGTTTGTGTCTTCTTCTATGAATTTACTAATAAACATTGCAGCCGGCTGGATTAATGTGGCATACAGCGATTCGGTAAATTCGGCATCCTTACTATAATCATAATATTCACCCAACATTATAAGGATTATTGCAGTTTCGTCTTCTTGTATTGCCAGCTCCGAACGACTATTGTGCACCAGTGGGTGCCAGGTACTCCCAATTGCTCTATCTGGCTGATACTTATGGAGCAAATAGCCGTCTTTATGCATCGTATCACGACAGAATTCAAAGAATTTAATCGCTTCTTTGTAATAACCCATTCTTATAAGTGGCCATATAGCATATGCCCCGTCGCGGGGCCATACATAACAGTAGTAATCTCGGCCATAATTAAATATGCTACTATCACCACTCGCTAAAATACCACCTCGTTTGTCTATATGTGCTTTAATGACAAGCAATGATTTTTTTACATGATCTTGATACTCAGGCGCAATTGTTTCTAGTGCGCTGTCACCCTGTTTTAACCACTTTGCCCATGTATTTCGGGCAATCTGTTCACGCTTATCTATACCGTGTCGCAAAAAATCTGCGTGGATAGCTTGTGACTCATACTGTGAGCTACTCGCAATAATCCAATAGTCAACTTCAGCCGTTGTATGTGGATCTAGCGGTATAGAAAACCGTATGACAGAATCTACGCCACCATGTTCTACGGCGTTGCCAGACAATTCACCATCAGCTGCATCAATAAAAGTACCAGCTTTGCCTTCTATGCCGTAATTACCAACAGCAAATTGGTCTAGAGAGTGACCGTCTTTTGTTTGCCCACATATAAGCAAGGCACAACGGCCTTTATAATCTAAAATGTAATTACCGTCAGGTTCATAAAAAGCTGTGTCGGCACGGCCAGATTTAGATATTTCAAAAACCTGATGCATAAACAGACGAATATCTCTGCGAGTATTACTTTCATTGGTTACTGATATGCGTCGTATAAAGGCGTTTGTTTGCGTGTCTACAAAATCTTTTGTGCTGATTTTTATGCCAAGACTTTCATGTGATAGTTCTACTCTACCAATAAGCGCATCTGTTTCTAGCTGAATATCTACCTGCCAGGAATCATCATCTACCCAAGAAAACGTACCATCTACCCATACACCAATTTTATGGTGCACACTTCTGGCGGTTGTAAGATTATCTAACCCCACATATGGGTAATAAAAATCATGGACTAAGCCGGCTTCATTCAAGCCAACCATTAGCTGGCCATTACTCAGCATGACTGGTCTAGCCACGCTTAAACAAACCCTTTCTCTGCAAGGCGGAACTGCAAGTCGTGCCACGCATTCATAAAGTTCGTAAACGCTTCGTACGGGCTGGTATAAGGGCTAAAATATGCGTGTACATCACCGTCTTTAAACCATTTGGTACACATATAGTAAAAATGATCACTGGTTTGTAGTTTACGCCAGTCTGCCACGATATCGGCGTCACCACAACGTAGTACTTTATCTTCGAGCTGATATATGGCATGTATTGCTTCGTGCTGCATACTATTACCAAGCCATGCAGTTAAATCTCGTTCAGTGTCGGCCCATGTAATTGTTTGCGGTATATCAACATAATCGTTGGCTTCAAAGCTATAGACAGATTCGCTAATAGTCATAAACGTGCGATCATCACGGCTATTTTTCCATATATGTGGCATGGCTTTCATAAAATCAAATATACCTGTGCTCGCCCATTGGTGCTCGCCAAACGTTTCATAATCCATAAACAAATTAAATACTTGGGCATTATCCATCGCTGCACCAAGCCACGATACATACTTTTCGGCACTGAGGGGCCATTCTTCCCATTCTTGGTTACCAAACCGAAACGCAATATCGTCACTTAGCTTATAATTCTTAAGTAGTAATTTAATATTTTCTGTGTAAGCTGGACGGTACACAAAATTAGGGCTACGCCATCCTAAAATAGGGTCCCAACCTTCTGTAATTATGGCTTTATAACCCGCTTTATCTGCCCAATAAGCTAAATCGTTATTGTAACTAAGTTCGGTGTTTCGGAATGCCGTAGGGGTTACACCAAACACTTCTTGGACTTTTTGGCGGTGCATAAGTACTTGGGCTTCAAATTCTGCACGCGAATAAAAGAAGGCCAAACTGTGGTGGTAGGTTTCTGCCACAATTTCTACTCGGCCACTTTTTACGAGTTCCTGGAAAGAATATAGTACGTCTGGAGCCCACTCGGCCAGTTGATCAATGAGCATACCAGGTATAGACAAACTAAATTTAAAGTCTTCTATTGTGTCTAATAATTCTTTGAGCACCGCGTTCATTGGTCGGTATGATTTTTCGGCCACTTTTTCAACAATAAACCGGTTGTTGGTTAGTGCGTGCGGGCTTGCGTCATTAAAGTATTGATGGTCGCTTCCGGCATCAAATATAGTGTAATGTCTAATACGGTAGGGCTGATGAACGTGTAAGTAAAGGCTAATAGCTTGCTTCATTACTTAGCCCCCACAAGTTGAACGTGCTGCGTATATGCGCCTACAAGCTTATGTGCTGTAGCGTCCCACGATAGCTTAATGAATTCTGCAAAACTTTGGGTGTGAAGTTCGTCACGTAAACTATCGTGTGATACAACGGCGTGTATTTGGTTGGCCATTTCTTGGACATCCCAAAAATCTACTTTTAAGCAGTTGGTAATAACCTCGGCAACACCACTTTGCTTGCTAACAAGTGCGGGCGTCCCATAGCCTATTGCTTCTAGTGGTGTGAGTCCAAATGGCTCAGAAACACTTGGCATTACAAATAAATCGGCAATTGCAAAAGCGTCACGTAAATTTTTACCTCTTTGAAAATCAGTAAACACGACGTTTTTAGCAATGCCTAAATCGGCCGAAAGCTGTAATAATTCTTGATACTGTTCACCAGACCCAACAATCAAAAAAATGGTCTTAGGTGAGCGCGAAACGACATCTTTGGCTGCGAGCAGTAGGTTATATAAACCTTTCTGTACGGTAAGTCTGCCAACATTCGCCACTACCCTGTAGCCATGGGACTTCATTTTTTCTAAATAACGGTAGGCGTTATGGGGGTCTAGGTCTTGGTATATAGCAGTGTCTATACTGTTATGTACAACATCTATTTTGTCTTGTGGAATGTCGTATTCTTTGGTAATTACATTTTTTGTATGTTGGCTGACGGCAATGATTTTATCTGCCAACATAAGCCCCATGTATTCTATTTCATGTACAAGCGGATTGCCTGATTTACCACCAGCGCGGTCAAACTCGGTCGCGTGTACATGAGTGATTAGCGGCTTGCCACTTATTTCTTTAGCACGGAGCGCAGCCCGAAAAGTAAGCCAATCATGCGCATGAATAATGTCAAATTCACCTAATGTAGTAATACCCTCGACAGATTTGACGTAACGTTCTGTTTGCTCATGGATAGAAATATGCTCTATAGATTTATCGTTATAAATATAGCTAAAACTGTCATAGGCCATGCCACCTTTTTGGATTTCCTTGACATTAAAAGGCGTAGCCGGGGTTACCTTCATAAAATGTATATCATCGTGCGGGGCAGTGTACGGCACGATAAATTCAATATCTACCCCTTTATGAGACAGTGCTTTGCACATATGATAACACGCGACACCAAGCCCTCCGCTATTATGCGGTGGCAGTTCCCACCCAAGCATAAGTACCTTCATATTTTTGGTATTTTAACCTTTTGTTATGTTTATGCTTTTAGTATAGTACTCTTACAGCGTAAAAACAACCATAAATGATGTGAAAAAGTCTATAAATTGTTGCGTAATTGTAATTATATAAACTTAAAATATTACTGCTATAATTTAAACACTTAATATGCAGCAAAACCCAAGCTATAATTACTTTCAATCGCGCGCTCAGGCAGGGGCCATTATTGCACAGTATGCCCAAAAATATCGGTATGAAGACACTATAGTTTTAGCACTTTCACCAGGGGCAGTATTGGTTGGAGCAGAACTCGCCAGAAACCTCCATAGTCTCATTGCCATGCTTTTAACAAAAGATATTTATTTACCAGATGGCCGGACAATGGTCGGTATTATTAACGAACAAGGTGGATTTATACATAACAACTCGTTTTCTACTGGTGAAATAGAAGAATTTGAGTCTGAATACCGTAACCATATAGAGCAAGCAAAGCGTGAATCTATACGTAATATGCATGTGGTGTTGGGGCAAGGTGGTGAAATATCACCAAGTTATTTTAGAAACAGGGTTGTCATAGCCGTCACAGATGGAGCCCTTAGTGGTACCAGTTTTGATATGGTGTATGACTTTTTAAAGGCAATTCACTATAAAAAACTCGTTATGGCTACACCTGTAGCATCTGTAGATGCGGTAGATAAAATGCATGTGCTGGCAGATGATCTTATATGCTTGTCTGCCAAAGAAAACCTTTTTGATATTAATCACTACTACGAAGATAACACGCTGCCAGATAAGCAACAGACGTTGCAGCTTCTAAACGATATTATTTTGCAATGGCATAGTGTTGAGCAGGCAACAGGGAACCAACGTGCTGGCGGTACTCCTTAGCCGCACGCTCTGGGGGTACAGAATTCACGGTAATATCTGTCGCCATTTCTAATCCTCCAAACACTTTTGGTGCGCCAATGCGTGGCGTTATACGTATGTAGGTATGAGTGCCAGCGTGATGCATGTCATTAATGTAATAGTTATAATCGAGTTTTTGCATGTCTAGCATATGTATAGACATTTTTAGCAGCGTAGCCATGTCATATTTAGTATCATCGTGTAGTTTTGACAAACTGCTAGAATGTTTTTTAGGGATAATCAGCAGCTCATATGGGTATTCTGAAGCAAACGGACATAGCGCAATAGCATGGTCTAGCTCGTAAGCAACCCGCACATTGTCCGTAAGCTCGGTTCGAATAACATCGCATATTGCACAGTTGCCATGCTTTTGCTTGTAATGGGCAAGTGCTTCGACTTCTGTAAGCACTTTTTCTGGTACAAATGGAAAGCCAAACACTTGGCTATGGCTATGTTGCAGTGTTGCACCAGCATGCGGGCCATTGTTTTTAAATACCGATACATAGCGAATGTGGGGTCGTTTTTTAAGAGCATCAGAACGATGCGCATAGGTGTCTAACAGCATTTTTATGGTGTATACTGAATGGTCGCTAAAATTAGTGATGTGGGCTGGGGATTCAATAATTACTTCTTGGTATCCATAAGCGTGCTTTTGATGCTCTGTCAGGGCACCATATGGGTTACGTACCGATTTTATTACCCACCCATCGCTAGACTGCACACTGTACATACACTCTTCGTGGCTATTACACAGTACACACGCAGCTTGGTTCGCCACAGTAATGCTTTCTGTGAAAGAAGTTGGCCTGGCAGATCTGCGTGGAGCCACAATAACCGTTTTAGGCAAATAATAGTGACGACGTATTTCGTTTCCGTATAGCATTTTTTGTATGTTTTGGTTTTAATGTATGTCTACTTACTAGCATACTCCATTACGTCAAACTTACAAAAAACATTAGCGTGTTGTATTGGGTGAGGCTTCTATAACATAACGGCCGGCGGCCGGTCCTCTCATTGAACAGCTATAGAGCGTTAGTTTTGGTTCTACGCTTGTGCTTTCAATATAAAGAGCGTTATCTGGTACCTCGTATTTTTTACTCACTGTGTAATCATACCACTGGCCTTCGTAAAAAATTCTTACGTTGTTACCTAATTCTAAAGTGTCAATTCTATAAAATGGCGATTTTGTTCTTGTTTGGCCAGGTGTATTACCCATTTCAAACCTATGAGCAGCCAATACAAAATTTCCACCCTGTGCAGGGTTGCCGTTTTCTGGTTGTCTGTGCCATGCGCCTAGTTCTAAGACGTCTTCGTTACCTGTGTAAAACGGTACTTCTACACCAATTTTTTCTATTTGTATCCGATTTCTATTATCGTTTTCGTCATCTTTCGTGTTTAGGTCAATTGGTGAAGCAGATACATAAGGAATAGACGGTAACCGTGGTGAAAGGAGTAAAATGCTTATGTATAGTGCGAAAACAGTGCACACTAAGCCCAATGCAATACCTGCTAGTGCACGTTTATTGGTCACTCGTTTAGGAGATTTCATATAGCTGTATTGTATAACAATCTGTCATAAATAATAGCAGTCAAATCTGGCTAGTATTAACAGGTTACAAGAAGCATAAGAACTATAGCCATACAACAAAACAAAATATTTGACAAGTACTATCTATAGGCATAGACTAAAATTATTAAACAAGGAGCTCGTGATGAGAAAAGGGATGTTTATTATTCCATTCTTTGCAACAGCAGCTTGTGCCGTGGGGTTTTTGGCGTATTCGCCATCTGCAGCAGCTGCCATAGATGGAGAAAATGGACCGATTGTCTATATAGACAATCAAGTACCAACAGAAAATGAAAACAGCGTTAATCCCGAGGATAGAGGAGTTATACTTCAAGAAGAAACCGTCAGTCAGGTCATTACAACTGGGCCAGATGGTACCAACGAGCAAGTAGCTGCAACAGAAGATGATACAATCACTGCAGCTGGTATTTCACCACCAACAGCCGAAGGTAATTACGATATCGCTTACGGAGTGGAATCTACAACCGATTGTGCAAAATATGAAAAAACTTGCGCTGTAGTCAATAAGGTTACAACCGATGGAGACGGCAACGTAGTTGAGGGACAAGACTTACTAACTAATTTAGATAGTTTAGTTAATGGAACGAAATGGTTCCCATCAAAAAGCTGGGTCAATAACTTATCTTATTCACCAGACGGCGAAACAGTGTTAGCTACGCAGTACAGCTACCAAATAGATAATCCTAAAGCAGCTATAGTTGCTATAGACAATGAATCTGGTACACCAACAACAATTGTTGGACCATCTAGCGATGTATATATAAACGCAGGTTATGCAGATAACGGCACAATCTATTACAGTAAAACTACATGGTTCAATACTGATATTTGGTACATATTACCTGGCGAAACGACTAGTCAGCAATTGACTACAACTAAAAATATGTCTGAATACTTTCTAGATGTTTCCCCAGACAACAAGTCAGTACTTGTTGCTGACGTAACATCTTCGCTCGACTGTTTATCAGCTTACGGAATGCTTGCAAATCGAGAATCTAGCTCGTATAACCACTGCAAATTCTACCTTATTAGTACAGTTGATGGAAGTGCTACTCCACTGAGCGAACTAAAAGATGAGATGTTTATTCCAGCCTATTTTTCACCAGATAACAGCTCACTAATTGGTACGGTTTATGGTCAACAGAACGAAAGTAAATCCTTTAAAAAGAATAATGTCACTCCACTATATACTGCAACATTTAACTTAACTACAAAACTTTTTGCTAAAGTTACCGACCGAGTTGGTATTGAGCAGTGGGCTCCGCTTGCGCAAGCTACACCTAATCCAACACCAGAAAGCCCAGCAGTAACTGTCGCTTCTGTACCAACCGTTGCTACAGGTGCAAAGCTTGCCTACACAGGCTCTAGCATAGCAGTGTACATAGCTGTACTTATTGTCCTAGCAGTCGTATCATCTGCATCAATCTTAGTAGGTGCTAAAAGCTACAAAAATTAATAACCTTATATAAAAATTGCAAATGCCTCGGTGTGTAACCATACCGAGGCATTTTTATACATTACAAACGTAAACACACACCACATAAAGTATATAAAACTGTATAACAATAAGCTCTACCCACAATCTGCCGGGTCCAGCCCGTCTTGTATAAATGTGGGGTCTCACAAACAAATGAGTGAATAAATATCTTTCAATGTATTAAAATATGCAAACAAACAACAAATCAAATATACGTCCATGCTACACACATTATTATTTATGAGATACTTAATGTATGGAAACTATAGTTTTAGCAGGGGGATGTTTTTGGGGAATGCAAGAGCTTTTTAGGGAGCAGATAGGCGTCACTCATACAGAAGTTGGTTACACAGGTGGCGAAAACGCAAACCCTACGTACCAATATCACCCTGGCCACGCCGAAGCCATACAGATTATTTATGACCCTAAAATTACTAGCTACGAAAATTTGCTTGACTTCTTTTTTAGAATTCATGACCCAACAACTAAAGACCGCCAAGGAAACGATATTGGTAGTTCTTACCGCTCGGCCATTTTTTACAAAAATGGCCAACAACTTGTTGTTGCAAAAAAAGTTATAGATGCTGTTAATGCGTCGGGTCTATATAAAAATAAAGTTGTTACCAAGCTTGAGCCACTAACTAAATTTTATAGCGCAGAAGATTACCACCAAGACTATTTACAAAAAAATCCAGGTGGCTACACCTGCCACTATATCCGTACAAACACACCTATTGCGCGTAATGCAAATAAGTAAAAAACGTTAAGTACACATAGAACGTATACCTAGGCTACTTTTTAATATGTTATAATATATAGTAATATTTAAGTAAATTAAACACTAGCAATTTACCAATTGCGCAAGTATTAAACCGTCTATGATATATAGTAATAAACTTAATGGTTATGGCTTATTGTATGGCCAAGGCCAAAATGATTGCGATGCACAATACGTGCCGTGGTTTGATGATAGAACAGACTATGTAAGTGCGCTAGAAGAAACGGGATTACTACTATCAGGTGAACCAGGTGCTGGTAAGAGCCATATAGCAGAAGATGTGTTGCAAGATAGCCTGCGCTTTGGTAAAGACTGCTTACAGATTATTTGCCATATTAATGGTTCTAGCGAAAAAGGCAGATCAGAAACTCAAAAATTAGTTACACAACTAGCACAAGCTAAAGAAAATGGAGCGCTTGTTCTAGATAATGCAGATTATGTTGTATATACTGGCGGGCGCCGTAAAAAAATATCTAACGCAAAATCTGCCCGCTATAGAAGCTTTTTAAGAAACGTTATAGAAACGTCTTACGATGCCGGCACCCACATATTTGCTACTAGCCACACTGCTATGTGACGCCAAAATCATAGCAGCATACCAGAAACAGAAGATGCTTTTTATGGTATATTTCCACGTGGCGCAGTTGTAGAAAAAGAGTTTACCGGCAGCATGACTGCAAGTAATGTCTACAGAATATTATGCTTACGTGGCGTAGAGTCTACCAAAGCACAGCAAATAACTAATGTTTTGCAATCACTGGGCAGTTTGTCTTTCCGTAACGCCTACCATATAGAAACACAAGAAACTACACCAGAAGCAGTAGCAGAAGCTGTACATAAAGTAGATGATATTAAAAATCAAAAAATAATAGGTGGCCGGTAATTACATTACAGCATCTGGTAGTAAAAAAATACCCAGAAAAAGCATCATAAATAGCGATAATATAAAAACGTGGCAGGGGAGACAGGGCTCGAACCTGCGGCCACTGGTTTTGGAGACCAGTGCTCTACCAACTGAGCTACTCCCCTAAATGCGAATAATTTACGCTAGCATATTATAGCACGCTACTCTAGACGACATCTACAACAATTGGCTAAAATATGGTATCGTATAATGGATGTCAAAAACGAAATTAAAGCGCCCAGTACTAATTTATTTGTATGGCATACCAGGTTCTGGTAAGTCTTTGTTGAGCCATAATCTAAGCAACGAGCTAGACATAGTTGTAGTTAGCAGCGACCGCTTGCGCTATGAACTATTTGAAGACCCACGTCATGATAAAACCGAAATTCAGATTATTGGCCAGTTGATGAATTACATGACAGAAGAATTTTTAAAGGCTGGTAAAAGTGTAATTTACGATATGTCTGTTAGTAGATTTGCAGACAGAAAAGAACTCCGTGAACTGGCCAAGAAAAACCATGCAAAAGATCTAATGATTTGGCTACAAGTTGATATTGAAACAGCGTGGGCACGCAGTAAAAACCGTGATAAACGTAAAGCAGAAGACAAGTATGCATCTGTACTAAGTCCTGATCAGTTTAAGCAGTATGTACACATAATGCAAAACCCACGCAACGAAGATTACGTGGTAGTAAGTGGCAAGCATCTATTCCCTAACCATAAATCAATTATTGTTAGAAAACTGCTTGAGCTAGGCGTTGCAGAAAGTGACGATGCAGCGTTTAAAGTTGCCAAACCAGAACTAGTTAATCTGGTGTCTAAAGCGCAAGCACAAGCTGGCAGAGTAGATTATTCGCGGCGCAACATATCTATTCAATAAAGTATGGCAACAACAAAAAGCGAATATATCGCTGATATTGGACACGTTCGTATAACAAAAAAACGGGGTGTCAAACGTATTTCTATGCGTATACATTCTAGTGGCGAGGTGCGTGTATCGCAACCGTACTATTTACCATATAGCGCTGGGGTATACTTTGTTAAATCGCACGCTGCTTGGTTGGTAAAGCAACGTAACAAAATAGCACCAATTACTATTACGAACGGAATGGCTATTGGCAAGCGATTGACACTGCAAATAGTTGATTCAGATACCATTCGCACGCGGCTCAAGGCAGGTACCTTATATGTATATGCACCGCTACAAGACGTGCAAAACCAAACAGACGCATACGTAATAGCTACTAAAAAAGCGATGAAAAGGGCATTAAATAAACAAGCCAAAGAGATTATTCCAGACAGAGTAGATTTTTTAGCTCGTCAGTTTGGCTATTCGTACAAGAGCGTTCATTGCAAACCACTCAGATCACGCTGGGGATCGTGTTCTAACAAAAAAGAACTTACATTTAATTGCTATATATTAATGTTGCCATGGGAAATCATAGATTACATTATTATGCATGAATTATCACACACCAAGCACATGAACCATAGTACGCAATTTTGGGACGAAGTAGCCAGTACCACGCCAGACTATATATTGCTACGAAAGCAATTAAAAGCCTTACAGCCAGGTGTTCACGCCTTCTATGTATAAGTAGGGTATAATTACAATTAAGCATGAGCACAACACCAAAAAAGAACCAATCTACCAACACTTCTACCGCTGCGCTCGAACACGAACGGCTAACTGCGCTTATAAACAGCATGGCAGATGCGGTAATTGCAGTAGATGAGCTCCAGAAGGTGGTTATATATAATGGTGCGGCACTGAACATTCTTGATGTTAACAAAGGTCTGAATGGTAAAAGAATTCGTGCATTATTGCATTTATTAGATAAAAATAATCAGATTATTGATGTAGAGCAGTTGATAGATCGAACCAGAACGCAATTTACAACGCGTGATGTCCGCCTAAAGTACCCTAACGGCGAAACTATTAATTTATATTTAAGTATTGCACCAGTGCATTTAGGGTATGCAATCAGAGGCCAGCGTGGCCATGTAATACTAATGCGCGATATCACCAGAGAAAAAAGTCTAGAAGAAGAACGTGACGAATTTATTTCTGTTGTGAGTCATGAACTTCGTACGCCAATAGCGATAGCAGAGGGCAATATAAGCAATGCGCAGTTTTCTGTTGATCGCGCTAGTAATGTTCCTGATTCTGTAAGCACGTCCTTAAAAGCAGCGTATGACCAAATAATTTTCTTGAGTGGTATGATAAATGATCTTGCGACATTGTCTCGCGCCGAGCGCGGCAAACTCACCACAGAAATAGAAGCTATCAATGCACATGACGTTTTACAGGACTTAAAGCAAGCATACCAACGCCAGGCAGAAGAAAAAGGTTTAAAACTAACCATAAAAGCCGACCCGCATTTAGAATTGTTACGTTCAAGCAAGCTTTATGTTAAAGAAATTTTGCAAAATTTTGTTACCAACGCAATAAAATACACGCAAGCAGGGTCTATAGAAATTAGCGCACATAAAAAAACCGGTGGAGTACGTTTTGACGTAACAGATACGGGCATTGGAATTAGTAAGACAGATAAACAAAAAGTATTTGATAAGTTTTTTAGAAGCGAAGATTATCGTACACGCCAAAGTAGCGGAACAGGGCTAGGGCTTTATGTAACCATGAAGCTAGCACGGCTTATTCATGCAGAAGTAGATTTACAAAGCGAAGTTAACGAAGGCTCTACTTTTTCTGTATATTTTCCTAATTTAGACTAATTAAAGGGCAGGTAGTTCAGTATATACAACGAGCTTTTTGGGAGCGACGTCTCTCCCCTTCCAGATAACTTTTGCAAATTCGTAGCGGAACATAGAAACGTGCAGCGCGAGTATATCTAGGCTAATCGCTATAGGAAAGTTAATAAGTGCAAACCAGTTAGCAACTGGGTTAGTAATGCTATTTATACAAACATGCGAAGTAATAAGTAAGACAATGCTCGCACTAATGAGGAGTAAGAGTAGTTGGTCAGCCTGTGCCACAACACATAACAGCAACGCTATAAATGGCCATGTAATAAGTAGCAGTAGTAGAGTTTGCATGAGCACTGTTTCTGGCCGACGATGAGCGTGTGGGTAGCGAGTGCGCACTTGGGTGTCCCATTGGCTCATAAAGTTTTTTTGAGTCGTTAGCTGCAATGTGGGTGACGTTCTTACAAACGCATACGATGACTGCTTAAAAAATTTTCGCGCTAGGTGCTCTTCTGGAATAATACTACGTTTATATGACAAAAAGCCCCCTAGCTGCATAAGCGCTGCACGATGTGCTATCCACGCAGTACTAAGAACTGGGGGTCTTTTTTTATATCTATTAGGTAGGGCAATTTCCCACCAATAGCGCATGGGTTGTATAGATATAGCAAGCAGCCCGCTTTTTACTCTTTTAGGCACTAAACCAATCATAGAGACATTTCTTGCAAGTATTTGTTCTGTAATTTTACGTAGTGATGACGTTTCTAGACGGACGTCTACACCCATAAAAAATACATAATCGCCAGACGCGTGTTCTAGGAGCGTTTGATACGCTCTGTTTTTAGATAACCAATCACCTGGAGTATGCTCCCACCCAATAAAACGTACACCATTTTGTGCAAATGACTTAATAATATCTGCTGTTGTATCCTGAGAATTATCGTCAAATACAAGTACTTCTAGTTTTGGGTAGTCGCTTGCAACAACAGAATTTAAGCAGTCTACCAACATTGGTGTTTCGTTTCTGGCTGCAATAGCAACAGTAAGTGTAGGTAAGTCTGAATCTGCCAGCACACGAGTGGCTACTGGTTTACTACGTAATATGTTAGCTACCGATGCATACAATATAACGACTGCGCTTAGTAAAGAAAGCATTGCCACCCCAATACTTATGTCTTGCACACTAACCTGCATAAGATTGAGTTGTTGTACGTATATCCCACACAGCACTAGTAGCTGCAAAGTAGCCAAAACAACAAAAGATTGCCAGGTAACCGAACGTAAATGCAGTTCTGGTAAGCGCCCGGTAATATTTTTAGCTATATTTATAAAGCGATACAAAGATACAAACAACAATAAAAATGCAAATTGCCACGTTACAAAAAACATAAATACTATTGATATCGCATTGGTAGCTACCGCCAGTATATGCAATGTATGTTTAGAACGCGTCTGTTGCACAACTCTTAAAAATGATAGAGCCTCAAAAACAATACTCGTAACAAGAAATGCAGTTGAAACAAGCACAAGCATATACTATAGCTTAGCACGATTTATGCTTTGACTTGAGTGATACAAACGTGCTATATTGACAGTGACGACCTAAAGTTATTGTACTTTAGGCTTTTTTAATAGGACTGGAGCGAGACTTAATGGCAACCGAAAAGCAAGCTAAGGCGCCACGTAAGAAAAAAATGCCAGAAACGGTACGTGAGCGGGCAGAAAAGGGATCAATTAAAAAAAGTAAGCCTAAAAAATCTGCAAAGGTTAAGGCAACGATTCATCGCCCTTTGAGCAAATTGCGTCGTATTGGTGCAAAAGAATATCATCCGATTAAAACACCCGATAACAAAGTGGGTCGGGTACTAGGGAAGCGTGTACGATTTATACCGAAGTTTATTACAGAATCGTGGAGAGAGCTTAAACAAGTTACTTGGCCAACAAAGCGAGAAGCAGCCAGTAAAACAGGGGCAGTTATAGCATTTGCGATTGTGTTTGCCATATTTGTGCAAGTGCTTGATCTGGTATTTAGCAAAGTAGTAAAGGAGATAATTTTACGATGAGTAAAAATAGGTACGATTCTAGTCGCCAGTGGTATGCGATTCATACATACAGTGGCTACGAAGAAAAGGTTGCCGTTAGTATTCGGCAGCGTGCAGAAACGCTAGAAATGGCCGATAAGATATTCCAAGTATTAGTGCCTAAAGAGAAGCAAATAGAAATTAAAAACGGCAAGCGTAAAGTTGTAGAAAAACGCATTTTTCAGGGCTATGTGCTTGTAGAAATGAAGTTGTCTGATGATGCATGGTACGTTGTGCGTAATACGCCAAACGTGACTGGTTTTGTCGGCAGTGGTACCGAACCGACACCAGTGAGCGAAGACGAAATGGATAAGATTAAAAAACGTATGGGTGTAGACCAGCCAAAGCACCGCATAGATTACTCTGTTGGCGAAGTAGTAAACATTGTTGATGGGCCATTTAAAGGCTTTGACGGTAGTATTAGCGAAATAGATACTCAAAAAGGTAAAATTAAGGTACTTGTAAATATGTTTGGTCGCGAAACACCAGTAGAACTAGACAGCCTCCAGGTCAAAAAAGTCTAAAAATTATGGTTGTATTACACGAAAATACAGACCCATTTAATGACATAAACGTATGGGCAAACTGGGCAAACGAGCTTGCACGTTCAGACAAAGACTTTGCTAAGGTTGCGGTAATGGGTACTATAGCGTGTGAGTATGAAACTACCCTAGACAAAACAGATTAAAACTGTTACGATATATCGGTTACGCACTTCTAATATTAAGAAGGAGAGTTAGTACGCTTACGCACTACGCAGCAGAAAACTCGTTATAAAGGAGTTTACTATATGGCAAAAGCCGTAAAAACCAATTTAAAAATGAAAATTAAAGGTGGCCAAGCAAGTGCAGCACCACCAGTAGGTAGTAGCCTGGGCCAACACGGTGTTAATATGATGGATTTTATTAACCCGTTTAACGAACAAACGAAAGACCGCATGGGGCAAATGCTTACCGTGCATATTACTATTTACGATGACCGCACTATGGAATGGCGCATCGTGGGCACTCCAACAGACGACCTTATTCGTGCTAAGTTGGGTATTCAAAAAGGTTCTGGCCGCCCCAATACAGAAAAAGTCAGCAAAAAGCTTAGCGATGCAGCTTTAACTGAAATTGCCGAAGCCAAAGCAGGCGACATGAACACGACAGACATACCAGCCGTTAAAAAAATTGTCGCTGGTACAGCACGCAGCATGGGTGTGGAGATAGAAGGTTAATATGACAACCGCACCAGGAGAACCAGGCTACCCAGCATATACAGGCAATCATTTTCATGGTAGTAATACTAGCACCTTCGATGATGGAGTAGAGAAAGAAAATCCTACTGATATAGATAATTTAACAAAACATGTTCCACAGCAGCGTGACACAACAGTTGTTAACACACCAGAAATCGCTCAACCCGACATCGACCACAAGAAAATACTAGAAGACTATCGGCAAACTGCAATAGGTTTTGCTACATACGAATTAGATAAAAGCAAAAAAACAGAATTTCTACGTAGAGCGCAGGCGATTGAATATTACTTAGCAATCCAGCCAGAACCTACTTATGGGCAATTTATGTCGTTGACATATGAAGAAATAGTAGAAGCCTACTACCAAGCGCAATTGCATAAAGCTTACGAAAAAAGTGCTAAGAATATTGGCAGGCTTGGTGTTGCGCCTTTGCATCGATAGTTACTAGGAATATTAATCGTGGGAGGCAATAGAGCCGTTTGTACCACAAAGGAGAATAATTATGGCAGAAGCCAAAAAACCATCTAAAAAAGAAGCATTACTTGCAGAAGCCAAAAAGCTTAAACTAAGTGTTACTGCAAAAAATACTATTGTGCAAATAGAACAAGCCATTGCAGAGGCAAAGGCAGCAAAAGAATCTACCAAGAAAATTGAAGAATTGGTAGAAACCGAAAAAATTGCAGAAGTTATTGTAGAAGCAGAGGCAGAACTCGCAAAAGAAGATGTTAAAACAGCTAAGGCTGGTAAGCGAAGCGCCAAAGGCTTAAAAGAGCAAGAAGAAAAAGCAGCGAAAGAAGAAAGAAAAGCCCATGCGTCTGAAGAAGAAACTACACCTGTAAAAAAGAAAGTAGTTACGAGAAGTCTTGTTGAGCGTAAAGGTAAAAAGTACCGTAAAGCAATTGAATCTATCGATAAAACAAAACTCTACAGCTTGCAAGATGCTGCCAAGGTAGCGCTAGCTACAAGCACTACTGCGTTTGATGCTACCGTAGAGTTGCATGTACGACTTGGGGTTGACCCACGACATGCAGATCAGAATATTAGGGCGAGTATTGTTCTACCAGAAGGTACAGGCAAAAAAGTAACAGTAGCTGTTTTTGCAGAAGCAGACGACGTAGCAAAAGCCATAGCAGCAGGTGCAGATATTGCTGGTGCAGAAGAATTCTTGCAGCAATTAGATAAGGGATTATTTAACTTTGATGTATTAATTGCTACACCGGCCGTAATGCCAAAACTTGGTAAATATGCGCGCAATTTAGGACCAAAAGGTTTAATGCCGAGCCCTAAAAGTGGCACTGTAGCAGCAGATGTTACCAAAGCAGTCAAAGAAGCCAAAGGTGGTAAAGTAGAATATCGCGTAGACAGCAACGGGATTGTGCATCTTGGTATAGGTAAAGTTAGCTTTGGTGTTGATAAAGTTGTATCAAACGCTAAAACCGTATTTGCTAGCATTAAAGCAGCAAAGCCAGCTACGGTAAAGGGTAATTACGTGATGAGTATATATATTACGACATCTATGGGCCCAAGCGTTAAAATAGATACTGCAGAAATCTAAATAGCCGTCACTTTATAAAAAATTAGTGCATACACACGCTTTTTAAAAAGAAGCGTGTGTAGTATATTAGCAACTATTTGCTATACTAATCACTAAGCGGTGGGAAACAAAAAATAATGTGACGAGGTAATGAAGTGAGTGTATTTAGTAATACGCAAATACGAGCAGCCATAGAACAAGGGCACATTATTTGTGCGCCGTACGAACCAAAGCATGTCAGTGAAGCAAGTCTAGATATCACACTTGGCTATCACTACTACAAAACTGAGTTGCAATACACCAGAACCATATATAACCCATTTGATAGAGAAGACGTTGAACGCTATTTTGCAGGGCCTTACAAGGCCATGCCTCATGCTCAATGGGCTACCCTAAATGGTTTTTTGCCAGTAAAAAACATTCCAGATGAACATCCGGTGATTGCATTAAAACCAGGCGAGCGTATTTTAGCCCATAGTCATGAGTTTTTTGGTATTAAACCGCCTGGGGCGTGCGAGCTTAAAAGCCGCTCTAGTTGGGGCCGTAATGGTATTGCGGTATGCTTTGACGCTGGCTGGATAGACCCTGGTTATATTAATCGGTTAACCCTAGAAATATACAACCTTAATAAACACGAAACAGTACTTATACCTGTGGGTGAACGCATAGGGCAAATTATATTTCATGATACGGGCCCAGTAGATGGTAGTTACGGCGAAGCCCGTAACGGTGGCTTTAGCGGAAAATATCAGCAGGGTACCGACATTAATAAAATTATTAAAACCTGGGCACCGAGTCAGATGCTACCAAAAGCATGGCAAGATTCGCGGTCACTCCCAAAAAGAATAGAAGGAGTTCCGTATGAGTAAAGGCTATTATATTGTTCTTGAAGGCCCAGAAGGAGTTGGTAAAACTACACAAATAGAACTAATCGCCCGTCAGCTACAAAAATATGGTTACGCAGTCCGCTTGTTCAGAGAACCAGATAGTCAAAGCCATTTATCAGCCCGTGCTATTCGCCAGATTACACAAGATCCAAACTATCCACTTAATACCAGAGCAGAGGTGCTACTTTATAACGCAGCTCGTGCGTTGTCGCTAGAAGTTATTAAACAAGCCCGCGAACAAGGTGTTATTTGTTTAGTAGACAGAAACTACCTCACCACGTTAGCGATACAATATTACGGCCGGGGTGATGTGCCAGACTATGACACGATAACCAGTATTATAAATTTTGCTGTCGGAGACATGGAACCAGATCTTACAGTAATTCTTGATGCTCCTGTTGATGAACTAGGTAAGCGCATGAAGCGTCGCAAACATGGTGAACGGTTTGACAACCTAGACCTTGGCTTTCTAGATAGAGTAAGGGCAGGCTATCTAGTAGAAGCCAAACAAAGAGGCTACCCAGTTGTATTTGCAAACGAATCGTCTGAAAAAGTATTTAGATATGTATGGGAATATGTCGCTGCACTATTTAATAAACAGCCAGCCAAAACACAACCAAGTGTACATATGAGTAGCCCGCCACCAATCTTACGTGCACCAAGTAGTCATGAACCTAATGCGCAAACTGCAGCGTATTTAGATACAACAGCAAACCCAATAACAATTACAGATGCAGGACGCCAAAAATTATCTAGCATTGTCACTAACAACGAATCAAACGTATATGCGTTTAACGACACGCTAGACCAAGTAACTGTAGCTGCCGCGATGGCACGCCTGAGCCGCCGTGGTGATGACATGCGCGTAACCTTGCTAGATGAATTCGTAGATAAAGCAGGTAAAGACGAAGGCTTAATACAACGAGTCGTTACAGCGTACGGAGACGATTCTGTCCAGCAGCTTGTAGGTATACACATGGTAGTAGAAAACGCATCTAATTTACTTACCAAGCAAATTGAATGGGGGCGTTTAGCTTCTTATTTAGAGCAATCAACTCGGTATATCTATTATGACCAAAAAGATGCGAGCGGTCGTTATAAATACTACGTGCCTACAACGCTCAGCAGTGCTACAAAAAAACAATATATAAAAACGATGGATCAATTATTTGACAATTACTCCAAGGCTGTTCGGGGCATTACTGACTATTTGCACAAAACAGACTCTACCCCCCAAAAAGAGCGTGATGGCGCATGGCGATCAGCTATTCGTGCCCAAGCCTGTGACGCCGCCCGTTATATGCTGCCAGTTGCTACGAAAAGTACCGTTGGAATATACGCATCGGGCCAAGCAATAGAAAGTCTCATAATGAGACTGATGGCTGATGGTTCAAAAGAAGCCCGTTTATGCGGTAAAGCATTGCTTACAGAAGCCCGCAAAATCATACCAGCCTTTTTAGAACGGGCAGATAAGCCAGAGCGTGGGGGCGCAACTGTAGCCTACCGGGCAGACACTAGACAGGCAATGCATGCCCTTGTTCAAAAACTTTTACCAGAAACTTACAGCTCAGATCAATCAGCAGTAACCCTCACCCATTACTATCCTAAGAATGAACTAGACGTCGTACCGCACATGGTCTACGAACACACTACAATGAGCGAGCAAGAAGCCAATGCAGCAATTGCTGATCTACCATACAAGCATAAGGTTAAGCTATTTAGTAGTTATATTGGCGAGCGACTTAACCGCCGGCACAAACCTGGCCGTGCGCTCGAACGCATTACTTATAGTTGGGATATCGTATGTGATTACGGCATATTTAGAGATTTACAGCGCCATAGGATGGTAAGTGATCTTGCCTGGCAACCGTTAACTCCGCGGTATGGCTATGATATACCCGAACTTATAGAAAAGGCAGGCATGACAGAAACCTACCTAGATTCATTTGACACAAGCCTAGAACTACATAGTAACTTGGTAGCAGCCAAAAAAATCACCGAATCACAGTATGCTACGTTATTTGGCCATAAAATGCGTTGGAAGGCTACCATGAACGCCAGAGAAGCCATGCATTTTATAGAACTGCGTACCAGCCCACAAGGGCATCCAGGTTATAGAAAACTGGCAAAAATTATGTACGATAAAATTGCTGAAGTACACCCGATGGTGTCAGAAGCAATGCGCTTTGTAAATAAAGACGAAGACGCAGAACTTACCCGGCTTGCTGCAGAGCGCTATACACAATATAAGTTGAAAGTATTAGACAAAAAGTAGGGTTTGCAGACCCAGGGCGGGCATCAAACAATTGGTGGTAGTTTGATGCCGTACAACAATAGGATTACTATGGTTGTACATTTCGCCCTGGGTACTGCATGGCAAAAGCGTGCGGTTGATGGTGCACTACTTTTATGTGGTGACTCAGGCGGGACGGCCGATGTGGTGCGTCCGTAATACCGCCTTGAGTTCATTGACTGCACTTGGGTTGGTCCTTGCGACTTGCTGCCAGACAATGTCTGGTGACATATATCCGAGTACTTCACGCAAGTGTTTAGCAGCAAGTGCAGGCTGTTGGTGACGTCGTCGTAAGGCAGCATCGATTTGTTTCTTTGCCTTACCTTCGAGTTTCTTTTTAGCCATGAACTGATCACCCCTATTTGTTTGAGAGCCTCTGCCTACAGACGGTTGTCTGTAAACAGAGCCAGTAAAACAAAAAACCGGGCTTCTTGCCCGGTGCCGTATTCTTGTATTTGCTCGTTTTTATGCAACAAAAGAATCAGCACCATACCGTAGTAGCACTAGACCTAAAATCTGTGTATACATACTGCGCGTTGCTGTTATTACTTGTTGCATATCGTATAGTATGCCTTGGCTAGTTTATTTTTGCAACTATATTGTACAATCTAGCTCGTATGTACCATCTACGAGTCGGAGCTGATATTCACATACGGTACCTAATTTAGGGTCTGCGTCACTTTGTACATCAGCGTAAGACGCGTGTTTATTCGCATCAATTATGCACGCGCCTGCTCGTATGCCAAATAAGGATATTACTTTATCTGGATCGTCATTTTCACTAGTAAGGAATTCGGTGACTGCGGGGTCTTCTAGTATTTGGCGAAGTTTCGTATGGGTGATAGCAACAATATCGGCATTTTTTAATGAATCACCATTTTTTAATAGTGCAACAAATTCGTCCCCACCCACACGGTAACCTTCTTCGTCTTGTTGGCTCGGTTCAGTACGTGAGTGTTGTGTGTATATTATATCGTTGCGGCGCCTACTTGTGACTCTCGTGAGCCCCTCGGCTATAATTTGCAATAACTTATCACCACCTGATTGGCCACGTTGGTTATTTACCTGCCCAAAGTTAACGAGGTCTATTACAATGAGCGCTCCACTTTCTGGAGACAAAAGTAACTCTTTTATATCTTCTTCAAGCGCTCCACGATTACGTATATGTGTCAAGCTATCTTTATCTGAATTTGCTGCATGTTCTAAAAGATCCGCCAAAGCAGCATTTCCCGCCAGCATAAGAGCGAATCTCGCTAATACTGCGCTAGGACCGCCATTACGTAGACGATTCGCCATATCCATCCAGCTGTCCTTACCTAATTCCATAATAATATTATATCATAAAACAGTAATAATAACAATATTTGCTTGTCACGAGGCATGATATCTGTTACAATTACCTTTAACCAAAGACAGTGACGTCTCTATAAAGAGATATAAGAATGTCACCGAGGTAAAGATTTGTTTTATTGTCTTTGGTGCACGTGTGGCCAAAGATTTTTTATTTTTACCACATATGCACAGTAATAAATTTTGGTCGATATAATTACATAACCCACATAAGGATATACATGGCTTTAAGTAAAGAACAAAAGCATCAAGTGGTTGCAGACGTGGCTGAACTACTCGCTACGTCTAAACTAACAGTAGTCGCTAAGTACAAAGGCCTGTCAGTGAAAGATATGCAGGCACTCAGAAAAAGTGCAACACAGTCACAGACGGTCATTAAGGTAGTAAAAAATAGATTAGTCCGCCAAGCACTGATGCAAACTGACGCACTAAAGGATGTTGATACTGGTTTGCTCGTAGAGCAGTTAGTGTATGCATTTAATAGTGAAGACGAAGTAGCGCCCGCCCAGAGCCTCCATGTTTTTGCAAAAACGAACCCAAGTTTAGAGTTTGTAGGAGCAATTACACCAGAAGGTTTATTTTTACACGCAGATGACGTAAAAGCACTCGCGAACTTACCAAGCAAAGATCAATTACGTGGTCAATTAGTTGGTACAATTGCAGCTCCGCTTACATCGTTTATACGTGTATTACAAGGGAGCCAACGGGGTATTTTATATGCCTTAACAGCCCGAGCAGAATCAATAAATTAAGGAACAAGGAGATAATACGATGTCAGAGACAGATAACAAAGTAACAGTGCCAAAAGAGTTCGCAGGCATTGTCAAAGAATTAGATAAATTAAGTGCCCTAGAAATTAGCAAATTAGTAACGTTTCTAGAAGAATACTGGAACGTAAGTGCAGCTGCACCAGCCGTTGCAGTTGCTGCAGCGCCTGCAGCTGACGGTGGTGCACCAGCAGCTGATGAAAAGAGCGAATTTGATGTTGTTCTTAAAGACGCTGGTAGCCAGAAAGTCGCTGTTATCAAAGCAGTCAAAGAAATTACCGGGCTTGGCCTTGGTGAATCAAAAGCTATTGTAGATGGTGCACCAAAACCAGTGCTAGAAAAAGCTAACAAAGAAGATGCAGAAGCCGCTAAAAAAGCTCTAGAAGAAGCTGGCGGAACTGTCGAATTAGCATAAGTAGCTACCTAAGCACCTTACGGTGTACTAAGCGCTCCGTTACGTACGGAGCGTTTTTTAGTTGACAACATGCTGCTATAAGGCGTATAACCGTAAGTATATGCAAGCTATACGCGCAATTATTGCCATCATTATTATGCCGCACCGAGCGGTCTGTTTAATGATGCAATAATAGTGCAACAATAAAAAGACATCCGCTCGGCAACTACCGAGCGGATTTTTTATATAAGGAGTAACTATGAGAACAGCAACCAAAGAATATGACCACAGCTTATTTAGAAGTGGGGTCTTAGACCTCACGTCTGTTAAACATACTATGAATGATGTAAGCGCAGAATATGTACCTTATGTGACTCCAGTGTATGATAGGTTACCACTGACTGCTCGGATGGACTTATTGTTGCCTGAAGATCATATGGGTAATCTTACACCACTCACAGATCGCCAAGAGTATGTTGGCAACAACCGGCTTATGCAACTAGACTTAGCTACATATTCACCCATAGGTTCATTTAAATTTCGTGGCGCATGGAATGCTATTGCATCGGTAGATTATCATCAGCTCCTTGAGCATGGGGTAGTTACGGCGAGCGTTGGGAACCATGCACAGGGCGTAGCAATGGGAGTTCGGCGCCTGAATGAATTATTCGATGCACATTCTTTTAGCGGTAGAAATGGACGGCGTGTACACGCTGACATATATGTTCCATCTAGTGTCGCACCAGTAAAATTAGAGGGTATTAAAAATATTGGTGGTGATGATGTAAGTATTGTCGTTCATGGCAACACTTACGACGAAGCCTATGAAGCGGCTTGCCAACGTACAGATAATTTAAAAGGTGCAACACTTATTCATCCGTACGATAACGACCTAACTGTAAGTGGGCAAAGTATGGTTGGGTATGCTGTCGCTCGTGAGCTGCAAAAACAGCAGATAAACCCAAGCGAAGTAATATTGGTAGTACCTGTTGGAGGAGGTGGCTTGCTGGCAGGTATTATGAAAGCACTCCGTACAATTTACCCAGATGCTAACGCAAGACCAGAAGTTGTATTGGCACAGCTAGAAGGCGCTGATAGTGCCGTGCAAAGTTGGCAATACTTTAAAAAGCACAATCAACTAAAAGCAGTGCCGGTCGCAGGAGATGTGAATGCATTCGCAGATGGGGCTGCGGTGCGAACAATAGGAGCCCACGGCTTACAGGCCCTACCATACGTTTCTAATACAGTACTAGTGACTAATAGCCAATTAGCGAACGGCTATAAAAGACATCTAGATAGTATCTATATGAATTTAATGGAAGTGTACGCCAACCATAGTGTAGACCCATTCTTTGGGTTGCAAGAGCCAGCAAGCATGATCGCTGATGTAGCTGCATATCAATATGCTCAGCGGCAACATGGTAAAACTGTTATTCATTTAAAAACTGGTATCAACGTAAATCAAGAATTGGTAGAGCAACTGCTGGGGTAGTGTTTTGTTACTTTATATACAACGCTATTAATAGCTGTATATAAATATATAAAAATGTTAGTTTTCCACAGAATAGGTACATAATAATTGCGTAATATCGTATTATATGCTACGGTTATGACAAGGACTTTAAAAGGTGTTTTAGTAGAAAAACAGAAAAAGGAGAAGCTGCGATGTCCGATTTACCAGAGAAGCAAGTAAAGCGCTTGAAAGCGCTAATCAGAGAAGCAGAAACAAATTTACAAGCTGCCCATGAACTATTGGTGAGTTTAGTGGGTGAAGACCCAGAAATGACTGCTCATGCCAAGGAAAATATAGGTGGCAAAATACTAGAAGGTGTGTTTGATGGTCAGAACATGGTTGGTTCTGATGGCAAGACCTACCCTGTGCCAGCCAATTATGCTAGTAAGTCTAAACTCGTACAAGGTGATATCTTAAAGCTTACCATTGGTGATGATGGTGCGTTTATGTACAAGCAGATTGGGCCCATTCCACGTAAACAAGTAGTAGGTATGCTTATACAAAAAGAAGGCCACTACTTTGTAGAAGTAGGCGAAAAAATGTATCGTGTTCTACTTGCCAGTGTGACTTACTTTAAGGCGAAACCTGGTGATCAGATAAGTGTTAATATTCCAGAAGACGACGCAGATGCTGAATGGGCTGCTATAGAAGCTGCCTTGTAAACTATTAGCCAACGTATAATTAAGACGACATTTAGTCGTCTTTTTTATATACTAGAACACAGTAATAGTGCAATCAATAAGGAGTAGCAATTGGCAAAGCTCTATTTTCGGTATAGTGCAATGAATAGTGGTAAGTCTACATCGCTATTGCAAACTGCATATAACTATGAAGAACGTGGTATGTCTGTTATTGTCACAAAACCTATCGTTGATACAAAAGGTGATAGTATGATTGTGTCTAGAATAGGTACGGCTAGAGAAGTAGACTTTCTAATACCGCCTGATATGGATATCGCACACCATGTACGTAATCTTAGCCTTGGTTCAGTGGCCTGTGTCCTGGTAGACGAAGCACAATTTTTACAACCACAGCAAGTAGACCAACTGTTTGATGTCGCAATCACAGATAATATCCCGACGATTGCTTATGGTTTACGAACAGATTTTCAGACACATGGGTTTCCTGGAGCGACCCGCTTATTAGAAATTGCCCATGATTTACAAGAACTAAAAACGATATGCCGGTGTGGTCAAAAAGCAATATTTAATGGGAGAAAAATAGGTGGAAAATTAGTATTTGAAGGCTCTCAGGTGGCTATAGATGGGCAAGATAATGTAGAATACGAATCATTATGTGGTGCATGCTACAAATCGGCTCAAGCCAACGATATTCTGTAGTAACTACAACAGACAAATAAGTGCCTTAGCGGTATACTATAGGTAAAAGAGGGGAAGAATGTCGCAAGCGTTATATAGAAAGTACCGTTCAAGGTCATTTGATGAAATCGTCGGCCAAAAAGGCGTTGTGACTGCATTGTCGCACTCTTTAAAACGTAAACAAATGAGTCACGCCTACTTATTTACAGGGCCTAGAGGCGTCGGAAAAACGAGTATTGCGAGGATATTCGCCTACGCTATCAATGACGTACCTTATAATGACGAAGAGCTACCGGTAGATATTATAGAAATTGATGCCGCGAGTAATAGAGGAATAGAGCAGGTTCGCGATCTACGTGAAAAAGTAAGAATAGCGCCAATCGTCGGGCCATATAAGGTGTATATTATTGATGAAGTGCACATGCTAACAACACCTGCCTTTAATGCATTGTTGAAAACACTAGAAGAGCCGCCCGCACACGTAATTTTTATTCTTGCAACTACAGAAAGTCATAAACTGCCAGAAACAATCACATCAAGGACGCAACGATACAATTTTACCTTAGCCACCCAAAAAGAAGTGATAGACCACCTTGCTGATATTTGTACAAAAGAATCCATAGGCATAGAGCCTAGTGCGCTAACAGTTATCGCACAATCAAGTGGTGGCAGTTTGCGTGACGCACTAAGTATATTAGACCACGCTCGTCATATAGGTGACGTTATTACTGCAGACGACATCAGGCAACATATTGGTGTTCCAAGTGATGAAATCGTACATGATATACTTAGTGCTTTGCGTGCACAAGATGCCGCCTTAGTACTCGAACACCTACACGAGGCTCAAGTAAGCGCAGTGTCATCAGCTGCACTGTCTCGTTCACTCATTGACGAACTTACAAAGCAAATACAAAATAACACTACAGCAATGCCACTAGAGTATATTACCCAATTACTCCAAGGATTACTGCAAGTAGAACTTTCCAATCAAGAGGATGTTCGTTTGCGTGTTGCGCTACTACAAAGTATTCATCCGACAGATAACTCACATAAAGTAACCGATTTGTCCTTAAGCCCTAAGAAAACAGCTCACCAAAGTGCAGCACCTGTACGTAAAGTACACGCAGATGACGATACCAAGCGCGCTTCTAAAAAATCACAGAGTAGTGCCGTAAAAGAATTACCCCCTTCACAAGTAGCTACACCAAAAACGAACATAGCCGTGCCAAAAGAACATCAATCAATAGATACAAAAGAGTTGACAGATGAAGGATGGCATTCATTATTAGAAGACGTTAGGACGACACATAATACACTCTATAGTGTTTTACGGATGGCTGAAGTAGATTATAGTAAAGCTAATAACAATACAATACGTCTAAGTTTTGCTTTTCCATTCCATAAAAAAAGAATCAATGAATCAAAAAACAAAGACATTATAAGCCAAAAGCTCGCCAGCCTAGGGTATGGCAATTTTGAAATTGTATGTGATAATGACTCAGATCAAAGAATAGCCTCTACTGTTATTAACAGATCAGTCAGCGAAGAAAAAGATGCTATGTTAAGTAAAATACGCGGAGTTTTTGGCTCGGCTGAAGTATTAGAGTAAAATTAAGAGTGATGGCAAAGCAAAAAGAGGCAATTATACCTCCGCATAACACAGAGGCAGAGAGTTCCTTGCTGGGTGCTATTCTGATAGACACAGATGCAATTGTACGTGTTGCTGATATTATTTCTGTAGAAGATTTTTATGATGAAAGACATCAGCGTATATTTGAAGCTATTAAAAAATTATATGAAAAGCACAGCCCAATTGATGTCTTAACATTGTCTGATCAACTAAAGTCTAGTGGCTTTTTAGACATAATAGGCGGAGCAGGTTATTTAACAGAGCTGACAAACTACGTGCCAACTGCCGCACATGTGGAAGAATATGCGAATATCGTTGCCCAAAAAGCCATTCGTCGTCGGCTTATTAAAGCATCACAAACTATGGTGACGTTTGGCTATGACGAAGAAAAGCCTATCCAAGACCTTATTGAATCAGCCGAATCCGAACTATTTCAAGTGAGCCAACAACACGTCAAACAAGACATATCATCTATAGAAGATATCTTAGCAGAAAGTTTCGAACGTTTAGACGAACTTCATAAAGATAAAGGCAAGATACGTGGGATACCAACCGGTTTGCGTGATTTAGACAATATATTAGCAGGGTTACAGCGCTCAGACTTAATTATCTTAGCTGCTCGCCCAAGTATGGGTAAAACCGCTTTAACGCTTAATTTGGCACATAATATCGCGACAAAAACTGAGCTGCCTGTGCTTGTATTTAGCCTAGAAATGAGCAAAGAACAAATTGTTGATCGTATGTTATCTATGGAGTCTGGTGTAGATGCATGGAATATTAGAACAGGTAATCTATCTGATACAGATTTTGAAAAGATCGGCCAAGCTATGGGAACGCTTTCTGAAGCTCCTATATACATAGACGATACACCAGGTATAACGGTCAGCGATATGCGTACCAAGGCGCGTCGTGAACAACACCAACGGCAGTTAGGTGCCATTATGGTTGACTACCTACAACTGATGAGTGGTGGCTCACGATTTGGCAGTGATGCAAACCGGGTTCAAGAAATATCTGAAATCAGCCGTGGCTTAAAGGCAATCGCACGTGAGTTAAACGTACCAGTCGTCGCATTAAGCCAATTAAGTCGTTCTGTTGAATCGCGCAGCCCACAAATTCCACAATTGGCCGACTTACGCGAATCTGGGTCTATTGAACAGGATGCAGATGTGGTAGCGTTCATTTACCGAGAAGACTATTACAATCCAGATACAGACAGAAAAAACCTAACAGATATATTTATTAAAAAACACCGCAACGGGCCAACTGGGCAAGTTGAATTATACTTTGATAGAGAACGACAGCGATTTAAGAGCCTAGACAAGCGTCAAGCCTCTAGCCATGTACCATTTGAATAATATGAAGATCAATCACTTAATAAAACAATCAAAATCATGGTTTAAAGAGCATTGGCGCGGTTTTGTTGTCACTATAATCATTGGCTGTTTGGCGACCATAACACTTGGGCTACAAATTAACACTTTGATTGATGGCCAAAATAAATTCGAAACAATTACACTAGAGCACCTTCAAAATTTTCCTAACCCAACAGAGCGTATGATTAATGCACCATATTTAGTGCCGGCATATATTGTAGGCACAATTGCCGATAATATGCTACTCGGTGCTCGGGCGACATCAGTAATATTTGGATTATTAGCTACGGTTGTACTATTTATGTTGTTAAAACGGTGGTTTACTACACAAATTGCATCTGTAGGAAGTTTGTTGTTTGTCACTAGTAGCTGGGTACTTGCTGTTAGCCACCAAGCAACACCACTAATCTTATTGATTATTACACCACTTTTACTGCTGGTAAGTCTGACAAAATACGTGAACGCTAAACAGCATGTATATGCTTCTTTTTTGCTCCTTGTTGCGAGTCTCGCACTTGCAGCCTATGTACCGTTTATGTTCTGGCCAATCATTGTGGTGCTGGGTGCTATGAGTTATTTGTATCGACACAAGCTACAACAATTATCAAAAAAACAAATTCTTATAGCAGCCGGGTTGTATGCATTGTTACTTGTGCCAATGCTCATTAGCGTTACGCAGTACCCTGGCCAGTTAAAAGAACTCATAGGAATCCCAACAATGATACTACCAGATGTCACTACCTATGCAAAAAACTTTTTGTGGCAATTTAGCACACTATTTTTTGTGGCTCAGCCATTTCCAGAGTTGTACGTTGGCTCATTGGCACTGCTTGATATATTTTCTGTAGCCATGGTGTTTCTTGGTATATATCATTTTGTTAAATATATGCCAAAGCGTCGCAAAGTTTCGTTTGCCTTTTTAGTGATTGTACTCGCATTTGTAGTACCATTATCTACGATATACCAGATACCTATGACAGCCTACATACCAATTATTTATATTCTCATTGCTAGTGGTGTTTATGAATTACTAAGACAGTGGTTTAGCTATTTCCCACGTAATCCTATTGCTCGTAATAGCGCAGTCGTCATAGTAGCAATACTTATAGGGTTAGCTACACTATATAATTTACAAAGATTTTACATTGCATGGCCGAATGCCCCTGAGACAAAAGCTGTCTACATGGTACAATCGAATAAGTAACAAATGAGGAGTGAGCAATGGGTAAATTAGATCAGGCAAAGACGATTATGCAAGCCAAAAAATTGCAAAAAGAATTGCAAAAATTAATTATTGTTGGTGAAGCAGGTGACGGAGCTGTCATTGTTGAAGTTAATGGTGAGCAAAAACTAAAAAAAGTACGAATAAATCCAGAATACGTAGATGTTGATGACATTGGCCAACTTGAACGTTGGATAGAGGACGCTATTAAATCTGCGATGCAAGAAAGCCAAAAAATTGCAGCAGAAAAGGTGCAACCATTACTTGGGAACCTTGGCAATCTAGGGTTCTAAAAAGTCGTTAAAAACATGGCGGATATACTCCCAAAAAGTCTAAGTGCACTTATTGATGGATTCTCTGCACTCCCTGGTGTAGGGAGACGGACAGCAGAGCGATACGCGTATTTTACATTGCGCCAAGATGTATCTATCAGTAGCAAGCTCGCCGATGCATTAACACGGGTGCATAGTGGTATTAAAGTGTGTCCAATTACCTTCGCGCTTATAGACGCCGATAAAGAAGTGTCGGCGCTATATAGCGATGCAAAAAGAGATAAAACAACCGTGGCTGTGGTGGCTGAACCATTTGATATTATTGCTATAGAAAATACGAATCAGTTTGACGGTACCTATCATGTACTTGGTGGTCTGATATCGCCGCTAGATGGTATCGGCCCTGAGCAGCTACATATACAAGAACTTGTTGATAGAATCAAGCGTGACAATGTCAAAGAGGTCATCGTTGCTACGAATGCGAGTGTAGAAGGGGAAACTACCGCTTTATATATTCAAGAAGCGCTGAAAGCTAGTGATATTGCACTCACGCGACTAGCACGGGGGCTACCTATAGGTGTGGATCTTGAATATGCAGATCAAATCACTTTAACCCGAGCTTTGCAGGGAAGAACGGCATTATGAGCCATAAGACGACTGATACTCAAGTAAAAGAAATTCTCGAATCTGCCCAAACGGTTTTAGTAATACAGTCAGACAGGCCAGATGGTGACTCATTAGCGTCAGCACTTTATATAGAAGAAGTGCTAGAACAACGGGGCAAAAAAGTAATGCTTTATTGTGGCGTAGCTATACCAGAATACTTACGTTTTATAGAAGGCTGGGATAGAGTCACAAATGAACTACCACGTAGCATAGACGCAACAATTATGGTAGATAATGCTGCGCTCGTTTTATTAGAAAAATTTGATCAATCGCCAGATGCAATGTTTATTAAAACTAAGCCTTTTATTATTGCAGATCATCACGCTGCTGTAATGTCAGATATTCCATATGCGACCCACAATATAAGTCGCGATGGCTATGCCTCTGCTGGTGAACTACTCTATGAAGTATTCACAGAATATGCATACCAAAGCAACCTGCGTGCTAAGCAATTAGTAATGCAAAGTATACTTTCTGATACGCTTGGGCTCACAAATGATTTAGCGACACCAAGAACCTATCGCTTAATGGCTGATTTTATTGAAGCTGGCGTAGATAGGGTAGGGTTAGAAGAAGCTCGTCGTGCGTATAGCAAAATGGATGAACGAGTCTTTCGTTATAAAGGCCAGCTGATACAAAGAACTGAGTTTTTATTTGACGGTGCTGTAGCGCTCTGTGTCATTACCGAAGCAGAAGCATATGATGTAGGCACATTGTACAATCCAGGACCTTTAATATTAAGCGAACTACTTATGGTAAAGAACGTACGAGTGGCGCTTGCTATAAAAACTTATCACAATCGTATTACCGTAGCTATACGGTGCACACATGGAACACCACTTGCGCATGAGTTGGCAAAGAAATTTGGTGGCGGCGGTCATGCCTATTCGGCGGGCTTTCGTCTAGACGAAAACAACCTTAGTCTGTCTGATGCTACTGCAAACATCGTCTCTGCATTAAAAGAGCTGCTAAAATAATTACATGCTACACTTTTTTAACACACGTACTGGCCACATAGAACCTTTTAAAGCAATGAACGATAAAGAAGTGTTGTTATATACGTGCGGACCTACAGTATATAGTTCATTACAAATTGGCAACTGGGATTCTTTTTTACGCTGGGACGTACTCGTGAGACTATTGCAGGCTCGGGGCTACAAAGTTACACGCGTTATGAATATTACTGATGTCGGTCATCTAGTCAGTGACGCAGATGATGGTGAAGACAAAATGCAAAAAGGTGCACGTAAAGAAGGTACAACAGCTTGGGCGATCGCAGAAAAATATACAAATGAATTTATAGAAGGTATGAATACGCTAGGCTGTACTGTGCCTACCTATTATACAAAAGCAACCGAATTCATTGATGAGCAAATAGAACTGATTAAAACGCTTGAAGAAAAAGGCTATACATACGTCATTGATGATGGGGTGTATTTTGATACGAGTCGATTTCCACGATATGCTGACTTTGCCAGGCTAAAACTTGAAGACAACCAAGAAGGTGCACGTGTTGAAGCAAATCGGCAGAAAAAATCGGCAAGTGACTTTGCTCTTTGGAAATTCAGCCCAGTAAATAAACAACGTGATATGGAATGGAATAGCCCATGGGGAAAAGGCTTCCCTGGGTGGCATCTTGAATGCAGTGCAATGGCGCTACAGAAACTAGGGCCAACCATAGATATACACACAGGTGGCATAGACCATATACCAGTGCACCACACCAACGAAATCGCTCAAAGTGAATGCGCTACTGGTGTGCGGTTTGCGAATTATTGGCTTCATAACAATCACCTCCTCGCAGATGGAACTAAATTAAGTAAAAGCTTAGGCAATTCATATACACTCAATGATGTCCTAGCAAAAGGATTTAGCGCCGCTGACTTTAGACTATTTGTATTACAGAGCCATTACAGAAGCGAGAGCAATTTTACCTGGCAAAATCTTACCGCTGCCCAGAATCGTTTACGTAAATGGCAAGCCTATGCTTCACGTCGTTTTCAGGTTATTCAACCCTTGCATACTGATACCATTTCAAAAGACTTAAAAAGTAACAAATCTGCTGTGATGCAAAAGCAGGAAGAAGTCGCAAAAAAGGAAGCAACTACATATCTAAAAGCGTTTGATAATGCCATGGATAATGATATGGACACTCCTAACGCACTTGCTGCGGTTGATAATTTCCTTCACATTATAGATACCCATGGAATGATGTCGTCTATTGTGCCAGAGTTTGTGAAGTTGCTACAAAATATTGCAGACATCTTGGGTATAGATTTATTCGATGAAGATATTTCAGACGTAGATAAAAAAGCTGTACAAACAAGAGAGGATTATCGTGCGCAAAAAGATTGGGACAAATCAGATTCTATTCGTCATCACCTTGAAGAAAAAGGAATATATCTAACCGATACACCACACGGAGTGGTGTGGAGTCGATCAAAATTGTAAATATTCAAAAATACCAAGCGGCGTAAGAGACTGTAGAGTTGTATCCTCATTGAGCTGCAGCTGGTCACGAAATGATTCATCATACCCTACAGCATCGTACGTCTGAATGGTACCAATAGAAGAGGTAATTGTAGGCATAAAAATATATACCGCTGCAACTATTGCAACTAACCAAATACATACAATCGCTATAAAATTCGCTCCAGATACCATATATATTGACGATTATATGCTGTAGGCAAACGAAATACTATTGCTCGTGCTTACTTTATACCATATATATGTAAAATAGACGTACCGACGACACCAACATCATAGGTATCTTTTTGCTTTTGAAGCCACTTGTAGGCCATTTCTCGGTCTTTTTTACTATGAATGTACTTGTGTAGGGTTTGAGCAAATTGAGCGGTATCACGCGGAGATATTAAAAGAGAAGGGTTGTTACCTAATACGCTTTTATAACCAACATTATTGCCGCCAAGCACAACCCGAGATCCTGCGGCCATCGCTTCAATAAGCACGATGCCAAAACTCTCACCACCCGTACTAGGAAATACAGCAATATCAGCGCTCGCTAAAAGTGCAGGTTTATCTTTTTCGTCAATAAATCCTGCAAATGTAACCATAGGTAAGTTGTGTTCTAAGGTGTACTGTTGCAAGCGCTTGAGTAAGGGGCCTTTGCCAGCAATAGTAACATTGAACGGTGCGACAGTACTGTATGTAGTTTGCAAATGACTGAGAGCTTTTAAAAAGTATTCGCAACCTTTTCTTTCTACCAATCTACCAAGGAACACGATATGCAGTGGTGACTTATAGATAGGTTTATGTTTAAAATCTTGTAAATTTACAGTGTTGGGAATAACTATAGTATCGAGGCCAAATACTGTTTTAGCAAACGTTTGCGCTGCTGAGCTAACACTAATTATTGAGTTAAAACGTTTTAGTGTATGTTTGGTAATGAGTTGCAAACTTTTTGCACCAGTTTTTTCTAACCATGTCGCGGGAACAATATGAAACGTACCAACAATCTTTACCGTATTCGGCGCGGCGCTAATGACACGTCCAGCAAATAGCGGACTATATGGCATCTGCACATGTAGTACGTCTAGCTGCAGTTTATTGAGCGTTTTGGCAATTACTTTTTTATTCGTTGGCAATGGAATACTTAACCGATTCTTATTAAAAGTCACGCGAATATTTTTTGCTAAAGAGTGAACATTTTGTATGTCTGTGCGATATGATTCACCGACAAGATAATGAACATCATGTCCTTGTAATCGCATCCATTCACCTATCGTTAGCACATATTGCTGAACGCCGTCTGGAGTATCTAGTGTATCGTCTAAAACAAAGCCAATTTTTAACTTTTTAGACATGTTGGGCAAGTGATTGCTTATAGACTGATTCGTATTGCTTTGCAATGACTGAAAAGTCATATTGTTTGATCGTTTCGGCAGCCCATACACGCCACATTTCACGTACATCGTCGTCATATAATAAGAGTTCTAACCGTTGTGCAAAATCGCTCGTAGACAAAGGGTTTACTAGGCTAAGCCGCCCTTTGCCAGTCATGACACTGGCGTAACCACTATTGTTACCGGCTACTACAGGCGTACCAACCGCCATTGCTTCTAAAAGAACTATACCAAAACTCTCACCATACAAAGCGGGTGAGCAAAATACGTCAGCACTGGCAAGTAGGTATGGTTTATCTTCTTCTGTAACATACCCAAGAAACGTAACGTCTGGTATTTCATACTGGGCGACAATGCGTTGTAGCATATTATTCTTAACACCATTACCTCCAATAATGAGCTCTACGTCTTTGTGCGATTCGCGCAGTGAAGCATACGCACTTAGAAGATGTTCAATACCTTTTCTTTTTTCTAAACGTCCTAAATAGACGATACGCTTTTTTTTGTTCTTGCGTGTTAGGTGGTTGGTATGTGTAAACTGCTCTAGTCGTATACCATTTGGTATTATTTCTACATGTTCATCACTAAGGCTTTGCAAATGTTCGGCTGCAGCTGGCGACACAGCAGTGTATGTATCTATATACTTTAAGATTGATTTTGTATAAGGCACGACAGTGCTAATAATAGATTTCGATAATAAACTTTCTGGTAGCTTAGCGTGGAATGTCGCGACATTTATTGATTTTGAACGTGATAATATTTGCCTTGATAATACTGGCACCCACGGTTCATGAAAATGTATAATATCAAACTGTTCTCTGTCTAAAATAGCCTGTATTTCATCTCCGTCTGCTTCAAAGCCAATATCTGCCATTGTATTAAAGGGTGTATTCATCTTGGCGCTACGACCAACCAATATATAGTGATCACTCACAGAGTCTTGGTGTGCCCGAGGGCGAGGGGTGATGATTTTTACACTATGTCCTTGCGCTGACAGGTAAGTGTGCAGATTCACCACTATGTCTTGTACTCCGCCCGCAAATTGGAACATATTGTAGGGGCAGACGATGCCAATTTTCATATACTTCATTATACCTTACTCTTCTGATATTGTTTAAGAAGTACCTTAAGACGCTGCGGGATTAGTAATGCTGCATCAGCTTCGTCACTAATGACTGTGGGGGCGTGGTTAGGCAAGCTTGCGGTATAGGCACTAACTTTAGAATAAATTCGTCGTAAGTTTTTTAAAACGATTGCTTTATCAAAGTACTGATCTTGCTTTACAGAAACATGGTGCAATGCTAAGGGTATTTTCTGGGTGGTAAGATTAACTGTCAAAAAACACAGTGACGTAGCAAAATATGTTCTTGCATCGTTACATTTCCACAGATATACTTCAAAATCTATACGTTTTTGCCGCTCTTCAGGCGTAGCATCCATCATTTTTACATGACTTTTGGCGGTAATAGCATACGATGCTTTAATAAGTGGTTTAGTAAAAAATAGATGTTTTGCCAAAAAAGAAAACGGCAGGGTACTCATAAATCTTGATCCGTACAGAAGCGTGTTATATGTTGCTGGTTTAAATCTAAAATCATTTTTTTTAGAAAATCCAACAAGACTCACCAGTAGATTGACCTGCTTGTGCATGTGTGGATACTTTTGTAGCATTCTTGTTACGACTAAAAACCCATAACTCATGCCACAAATAGCTATAGGTTTATTTCTGTAATGAAGTTTGATAAACGTTGCAAGATATTCCGCCATGGCATCAAGAGTGGGTTTTTTATTAATAATATAAAAACTATCCATACCACCAAAGCCTGGCAAATCAGGCATCGTAACCGTACCATAGGTACTTAAATAAGATGCAAGGCTGTACATGCGTTCTATGCTTGAATGATGCCCATAGACAAGCAGGATATTTTTCCCGTGTTTAGATGGACGCTTGCTGGGTATATCTAATACTCGCCCGCGCAGACCATTTATGTTGAGCCTAGATACATACGTATCCGGAATAGTAATTTCGGTTTGCTGCATACTTTGTTCTATTTATAACAGAATGGGAGGTAAATCGCTAGGCGTAAAAAGAGTGGCTAGGGGATTATTGTGCTACAGGCCGCTCCACACGTTTCAAGTAATTTATCGTTAAGTTCTTTTAGTGAATCGTTTTCAGTTGTTGTAAGCTCTAGTTTTTGCCGTAAGTCACGGTTGTCGTAATTTATGGAATACACTTTTTCTGTCAGTCTTGCATTCTCTTGCTTCAGTTCATCTACTTGCGTCTGAAGATCACGAATTTGCATAAACTCCCATACAGCAAATGCACCTGCTGCAAGCGTGAGCACAACAAGAACCCATAGTGCAATAGTACGTTTTTTACCTGTCTTCTTTTGTGGTAGTTTGTACGATTCAGCAGGTACCTGATCATGGCTTTGCTGGTCAGGTGCATGTGATTCAGCATACTGTTGCCCAGACGGTGGGACGTTTCCTGTTTGTTGCGTAGGGGTACGTCCATAATTTGTAGGTGTGGGGCCTGAGCCAAAATTGCGTGGGGGCTTAATATCGTCCATTTTTTCCTCTCAATTACACATAGATTTATTGTTTTTGCTAGTACTAGTATACCAGCAGTCTAAGGCTACTATACACTTTAAAATTACACTAATTTGTTGCGTTAGTATCTGCCTCTGTAGACGTAGGGTAATCTATACTACTACACGCTGAACCACAAGCAGCAAGCATCTTTTTAATAGCCGTTTGGTATTCTTGTATTTGCTTGTTTTGTGAGTCTATTGTTGCTTGTAGTTCGGTATTTTTTGTTTGTTCTTCTTTAAGCTTTGTAGTCAAATCGTCTATAGTCTGCTGCGTAGAGTTCTGCTGTTGCTGATTAAGCTGTTGTTGCAGGCTAGCATTGGTTTGTTGTTGCGCTTCGAGGTCGCTTTTAGATTTATTTTGTTGAGCAAAATATACAACCAGTGCACTACCAACTGCTACCAACAATAGCATAAGCACGACAACCCATATTTTGAGTTGCTTATTCTTCTTTTTTAGTCGCGTTGTATCTGTAGACGGTTGTTCATTATTTGCTGGCGGCTGTACAGACGGTACGATTCCAGGATCCGCCACGCTAGGTTGGTTTTCTGTAGCTTGTGTTGGTTCATTAGCAGCAGGTTGATTTGCTGAAAATGTAGTGGTATCAGAATCCTCGCTTTGTATCGTTGAGGCTTCTGTTTCTGTGGTTTCACTAGAAGAAGCTTCAGGTTCAACGCTATCACTAACGTTTTCTGTTACGACACTGTCGGGTGAATCGGCTATGTCGCCATCGCTATTTATAGCAACATCCGCTGATTCTTCTTGGTCACTCGTGTCTGTTACGTTTACATTAATAGTCTCTGACGAGCCATCTTGCGCTTGTTCTGGCGGTTTAATGCCATCTATATTCTTGGTTTCTTTGTCATCCACCTTGATATACCCCTTTTACTTATTACCAATAGTATATAAAGGTTATGGTATAAAAAGCAAATAGAGTTCTTATATTATCGTTATATTTCTAGATAACCTTCTATGAATGTTTAGCGACGTGTTTTGCGGCGAAGTTGTGCGACGCCAAGGCGTACTTCGTGACGATCTATTAATCGTTGAGCTTCGGTGAGTTCTGTTTGATCTTTTGCTTTTGCTTTTAGCTGAATAGCAGATTCAAGCGCTTCTTTGATTTCTTCTTCAACAAGATCTCTTGCGTGGTCAGCTTCGTCTAGTAATAACCGGACAGAATTTTCAGACACTTCCATTAATCCGCCGTATGATGCAAATACTTCTTCTTCGCCTACTTTGTCTACAATGATAACAGCACCCGCAGTTGTTACAGCTGTCATAGGCTCGTGATAGGGTAGTACGACCATTGCACCATTTGGTGTAGCCAAGCGAACTTCTTTAGCTACATCGTCATACCTCGTGCCACTTAGTGTTACTAAGGTAACGTGCATCTATTTTACTTCCTTAATATTCCCTTTAAGATAAAACGCAGACTCTGGTTTGTCATCATGCTTGCCAGATAGTATTTCTTTAAAGCCTGCGATTGTTTCGTCGCGTGATACGTATGCACCAGGCTTATTAAGGAACACTTCAGCAACATGGAATGGTTGTGTCAAGAAACGTTGAATACGCCGCGCGCGCGCGACAGTTTGTTTGTCGTCTTCAGATAGTTCTTCCATTCCCAAGATAGCAATGATATCTTGTAAATCTTTGTACCGCTGCAATATGCGTTGCACTTCACGTGCTGTCTGGTAATGTTCCTCGCCAACTATTTCTGGGTCTAAAATGGTTGAACTACTTTCTAGTGGGTCAACAGCAGGGTATAGACCAAGTTCTGTCAAAGCACGTGAAAGTACAATTGTGCTGTCTAGATGGCTAAAGGTGGTAGCTGGAGCCGGGTCAGTTAAGTCGTCAGCCGGTACATAAATAGCCTGTACACTTGTAATAGAACCAGTTTTTGTACTTGTAATACGCTCTTGCAAGGCCCCCATTTCTTGTTGTAAGTTTGGCTGGTAGCCAACAGCGCTCGGCAACCGGCCAAGCAATGCAGACACTTCTGCGCCTGCTTGTGTAAAACGAAAGATATTATCAATAAAAAGTAAGACATCTTTACCTTGGTCGCGAAATCCTTCGGCTATGGTGAGGCCTGTCAAGGCAACACGTAAACGTGCACCAGGTGGTTCATTCATTTGTCCAAACACAAGGCTCGTTTTGTCCAGCACGCCGCTTTCATCCATTTCGTGGTATAGGTCGTTGCCTTCTCGGGTACGTTCGCCAACACCAGCAAATACAGAGTTACCACTATGATATTTAGCAATGTTATTAATAAGCTCAGTTATCAGCACGGTTTTACCAACACCAGCACCACCAAGCAAACCAACCTTACCACCCTTGGTAACAGGTGCAATTAAATCTATAACTTTAATACCTGTTTCTAGAATTTCAATTTTTCCACTCTGCTCAGTAAGGGCAGGTGATTCACGGTGAATACTGGCGGTTACTTTTGTTTTTGGTTGGGGCTTTTTATCGATTGCTTCGCCAATAACATTAAACATACGTCCAAGTGTTTCATCACCAATTGGCACGGTAATAGGGCTACCTGTCGCCATGATTTCATCACCTCTTTTGACTCCGTCGGTGCTACTAAGTGCAATAGCACGGACACTCGTTTCACTGAGATGTTGGGCTACTTCTAGGTATATTGTGCCTGTATCACGTGTAATAGTTATCGCATCATATAGTTTAGGGAGATCTTCAGGTGCAAATTCGGCGTCCACAACGACACCAACTACTTGGACAACCTTTCCTTTTTTTAGTGCTACATCAACCTTCATATTGCCTCCATTGCTTTCTTATAATTCTTATCGTGGTTATTCTCATTTTATGACAATGCCTCTGCTCCGCCACTAATTTCAGCGAGTTCTTGGGTGATCTTTGCTTGGCGAGCATTGTTATACTCTAGCCGCAAATCATCAATAAGATCACCTGCATTATCTGTTGCATTTTTCATGGCGAGCATGCGTGATGCTTGCTCACTGGCTCGTGCTTCGAGTAAATATTGGAGCATTTGAGCTTCGAGCGCTCTGGTGATGGCGACTTCAAAGACATATTCAGCATTCGGTTCAAATAATCTATCTTTTACCTGGTTCGTAATATTTTTTATTGGTAAGACACGTTCGATGATGACTTCGTGTTTTACCGTTGATATGTACTTTGTATAGACAACATCCACAGAAGCAACGTTACCAGCCACAAATTCATCTATAGATTGAGCAAGGACTGGTGTTACCACCTCGCTATTTAGGTTATGACTATCCAGTTCATATGCACCGAGTGAATTAATATCTTTTAATTTAGATATAAAGCGCGAGGCATACTTACCGACAGTAATAACTCTATCCATACCTGGGTGATCTTTAAGATGCTTGGCAGCTGCTTTTAAGACATTTGCGTTATAGGCTCCTGCAAGGCCGCGGTCACTTGTTACAATTATTGTTAAGGCGCCTTTTGAATTTGGCGTTTTGAACAAAGGGTTCACAAGCGCACCCGGATGCCCAGCGAGTGTGGCTAACAATGCTTTGGCGTTTTCTATATACGCTTTTGGCCCAATGACTGCTTCTTGGGATTTTCTGAGCTTGCTTGCAGCAACGAGTTGCATAGCTTTGGTAATCTGCCTCGTGTTAGATACAGATTGGATTCGTTGTTTTACTGCTTGCTGGGAAGCCATAGTTTACGACGCTTTTTCCTTTTTAAACCCGCGGCTTACCGATTTAGCGGCATCGTTAATCTTTTTAACATCAGATTCTTCTGGTTTAGTGCCTTTATTAAGATTCTCGATAAGTTTTTTGTGATCTTTTTTAACAGTCACAATTAGTTGGTGTAGAGCAGATTCAACTTCGTGAGCTAATAAATGGTCAAAAGATCCGCCAGTGGCTGCTGTAATAGCAATAACCTGTTCGGCAACACTATATGGGTTATATTGTTTTTGCTTAAGAACTTCAGTAAGTAAGCGACCTCGTGCGATGCGCTTTTTGGTGTCTTCGTCTAAATCGCTGGCAAATTGTGCAAACGATGCCAATTCTCTAAACTGAGCCAGTTCAAGTCGCAAGGTACCAGCAACGCTTTTGGTTGCTTTTGTTTGGGCAGCACCACCTACGCGGCTCACGCTTAGTCCAACCGAAATAGCAGGGCGAATACCTTGGTGAAATAGGTTAGTTTCTAGGTAGATTTGGCCATCGGTAATTGATATGACATTAGTTGGAATATAAGCAGACACATCACCGGCTTGCGTTTCAATGATAGGTAATGCCGTCAAGCTACCCGAACCAAGATCATCAGATAATTTGGCAGCTCGTTCAAGTAATCTCGAGTGCAAATAAAAGACATCACCCGGGTAGGCTTCTCGGCCTGGTGGACGGCGTAATAACAAGGACATCTGACGATACGCAACCGCATGCTTTGATAAATCATCATAAATAATCAGGGCATGCTGTTTATTGTCCCTAAAATATTCTGCAATAGCTGTGCCGGCGTACGGAGCCAAATACAACAGGCTAGCTGGGTCAGACGAACTTGTGGCGACAACAATGGTTTGATCCATGACGCCCTCTTGTTTTAGCTTTTCTACCAAAGCCGCAACTTTCGCACGTTTTTGACCTACTGCCACGTATACGTTAATAACCCCAGTTTTCTGGCGGGCTTGGTTTATCATTGTGTCAATTGCTATGGCTGTTTTGCCGGTTTGTCGGTCACCAATAATGAGCTCGCGCTGACCACGACCAATTGGTACCATCGTGTCAATGGCCACGATACCTGTGGCAAGTGGTTCATGGACACCTTTACGGTCCATTACGCCAGGTGCTGTTCGTTCGACTCTCCCTGTGCGGTTTGTTTTTATAGGTCCTAGGCCATCAAGGGGCCTTCCCAGCGGGTCTACCACTCGTCCTATAAGCTCAGGACCAACAGGCACTTCAAGTGTTGTGCCCGTAAGCGTAACGCGTGCACCAGCTTTTACATCAACATCTGTATCTAAAAGTACGGCACCGATTTCGTCTTCATTTAGGTTTAGCGCAAACGCCCGAACACTTCCATTATCTGTTGCGATTTCTATGACATCGCTAAAGCCACAATTACTCAGACCAAAAACCCAAATAATACCATCACTTATGCGTGTAACTACACCAGACTGCTCAAACTCAGCCGCATCACTATCTAATGTAGCAATCGCCGATTGCAGTTCTTGGCTCAGCTCTTTTATATTGAGTGAACTCATCTTTGTACTCCTTTAATAATCTGTATCAATTTACGTTTAACGGATGCATCAAGTGATCCATTGGGAGTATCTATTTGTACTCCTCCAATAATCGCAGGGTTGATGACTTCTTTTGTTTCTAAGGTAACATTCGCTCCATAATACGAATGGATGTAGTCTACGATGCTACTCTTCGTCTGAAGTGTGATGGGGTGGGCAGTTGTAATTGTAATAAAAACATAACCTGAATGAGCAAGCTGACGTGCGATATCTTGTACTAAATAGCTCGATTGTCTGGTATTTTTAGTATCTTTTAGCCAAGAAGCGAGCATTGCAACTAATCTGTCACGAGGTATCGTATTGTTAAGGAGCGCTTCGGCCGCAAAATGAGCAACTTTTGTTCTACTTTTCACGGCGTTTCTCCAACTCTTTCATGATTAGTTTTTGATCTTTTTCTGCAGTGATTTTGTCACGCAGAATAGATCCTGATACTTCGCTAATAAGACGAGCCGTTTCTGATTCTAGTGCTTGGCGCGCTTTCGCAACATCGAGTTTAAGTTTTTCTTCAGCGTCATGCATAATTGCGTCTGCGCGTGCACTTGCTTTGTCTTCTGCAGCTTTAATAATTTCGGCAGATTCTTTCTTAGCGTTATGGACGACAACATCTGCTTGGGTACGAGCCTCATTAAGAATTGCATCTATTTCTGATTCTGCGTTGGCGAGTTCTTCCTTTGCCTTGGCTGCTTGTGCCAAACCATCATTGATCGCTTTCTCGCGGGCATCAATGACTGAATATATCTTGCCGACAACAAATTTCTTTAATACCCACACAACAAGCAAAAAGGTTATTGCTTGGAACAGTAACGCTTGCCAGCTTATACCAAATGTAGCTGTTACACTTTCTGGCGGTGGAGCACTCGATTCAGATGCGAATTGTAATAGTATCACGTATATACCTACTGCTAATTTGTGCTAAATACGATAAGTAGTACGAATACCATGATTGCGTCTACAAGACCAGCCATAATAAGCGCCATGGTTAAAATTTTGCTTTGCGCTTCTGGGTTGCGTCCAACAGATCGTACCGCTGCCGACCCAACGAGCCCTAGACCAATAGCTGGTCCAATAGCACCGAGTGCAATGGTTAATCCTTTTATAAATGCTGGGTCTATTTCTGCCATTATTTTTCTCCTCGTTATATTACTAGTTATTATCTCACACTACGCATTGGTAGCAGCCATACTTTTTTGGTGAGCAGTGCTTTGTGATTCTGGTTGAATGTCGTCATGGCCATCTGTAGATGTGCCGATAGCAAGGTAGGTAGAGGCAAGCATTAAGAATAAGTAGGCCTGTATAACAGAAAAGAATATTTCCATAAGCACAACAGGGAACACCGCAATGGGCGCAAAATTACCACTTAAGTTAGTAATGACATGCAGCAACACTTCACCAGCATATATTACTCCAAACAACCTAAGAGCAAGTGTTAATAATCGTATAAGCTCACCAAGTATTTCTATAATGCCAATAAAAAAGTTCATGGGATTCCACCACGGCTGCATAATACTAAAGTAGTGTTTTAAGTGCCCCCAGCCTCCACGCTGTTTGATAGCAAAATACTGTACAGTCCCTATAGATATAATGGCAAGAGCAAGAGTGCCGTTTAAGTCTGTGGTGAATGGTCGCAACAGTGCTGCTTTAATGCCTTCATCGTTGACGACGTATACAGTACCGCCCATGGCTGGGAACAAGCCTATTAAATTATTTAGCAGAATAAAAAAGAATAATGCAGCAAACAGTGGCAAAAAAGCGCGTGCTTTTGCTTCACTACCGAGAGTGCTCTTTAAATTACTGGTAACAAATTCTAATGCGCTTTCCATAGAAAAGGCAAATTTAGATTGTGGTCGCACGGTTGTGTATATGGCTGTAAGTACAAACGTGATAATTAGACCTACCGCAACAAGCATGCCAAGTATCATCGAATTAGTGATACCAAAGTTGCCTATGGTAAAAATCGTTTCGGCAGCAATTGGCACACCATCTTCTGACGCAAATGTTAACAGACCCACCATTATATCCGAACACACCCTTCTATAGGCGATGATTTACAGCGCAGTTTTATTAGTATCATTTACTTATATTGTAGCAAAAATTATCGTACAATCAACCTCTGTTATGATGATTTGTAATGAAACAATCTTACGATTTGCTCATAAACTTCAGTAGGTTACGGCTGTTTAGTCTTTAACCAAAGGGAGCCGTACGCTAAATACGCTTCCTTTTTTTGGAGTACTCTTAACAGAAATCGTCCCACCGTGTTTTGTAATAATGTCTTTTGCAATTGACAAGCCAAGCCCATGCCCTTGCACCGACTGGTGCGTACGTGACGAATCTGCGCGGTAAAAACGATCAAATATATAAGGAACGTCTTTTGCAGGTATTCCCATACCTCTGTCTACTACATCTACAGTAACTTCGTTCTGATGTTTTTGTATATTCACAGAAATCTTTGTGTTTTTATTGCTGTACTTAACCGCATTATCCAACAAAATAGTAAACACTTCTTGTAAACTGAAAGAGTCGCCATGAACTGTAACATTACTCTTTTTTGGATGTTTATCGATATCTATAAACTTAGCTGATGCTACCGTTTGTATACTATGAATAGCATTATCTATTATATCTTGCAGTGAAACATCCATTTTTTGGAGTGTTCTGTTTTCGAGCCCAGCAATGCGCATTAGCCCGTCAGACAAGGCGCTTAATCGTTGCAGTTCTTCTATATTGCTTGCGAGCTGACGTTTGGCATCCTGCAGACTAAGCTTGGGGTCCATTAGTGTAACTTCGTTTTCTGTTAGCATAGCGGTAATCGGTGTTCTGAGTTCATGGCTGGCATCTGCTGTAAAGCGGTTTTGAGCTTCGTGGGCTTCTTCTATAGGTTTTAACGTTCGGACTGCTAAATAGTAACTTAGGGCACCGCCACCTATGAGAATAAATATATTTATTACAATAAGCCGCGCCAAAACCCGCTCTTTTGCTTCTGTATAGAGTACACTGCGTTCACGTAAAATGTCGTTTTTTATTTCTTCAGAAAATCCCGGTCCGACAGGGCGTACAATCACACTTCTTGGTCCACGCAGCCCTCTACCGAGCTCATTAATAGACAAGCTATAAATTGTAACACTAAAGAATATGCTAATAGACATAATAATAGCAAGGTACAATCCAGCTAAGCGTATTGATCCTTTATGGAGTGCAAAAGGCATACTACTGTTGTACCCCAAAATAATAGCCAAAACCACGTTTCGTATGTAGTAGGGTTGCGCTGCTACTAAAAGGTTTATCTATTTTACTGCGCAAATAGCCGACATACACCTCCACGGTATTCGGCAAGATGTCTGCATCATAATTCCATACATGTTGTATGATTTGATCTTTCGTCACAATTCTATCTGGATTTCTCATAAAATATTCAAGCAGGGCATATTCTTTACTTGTTAAATCTATAGGTTTTTGTGCTCTCGCGGCTTGCATCGCCTGCAAATCTAGTGTCAAATTATCGTATATTAATGTTGTATCAATGGTTTGTTGAGGGCGACGGAGTAGGGCGCGTACTCGTGCGATAAGTTCAACAAATGCAAAAGGCTTGGCCAAATAATCATCTGCACCGGCATTTAACCCTTCTGCTTTATCTAAAACTCTAGATTTAGCCGTGAGCATTAATATTGGTGTTTGAATATTTTCGGTTCTTATTTGCTTTACGATACCAAGCCCGTCTATATCGCCAGGCAGCATTCTGTCTAAAATAAATAAATCGTATGGTTCACTCATAGCCATAGAAGCTCCATCATCGCCATTATATGCAACATCTACAGCATAGCTATGCTGTTCGAGTCCGCGTTTTATGGCATTGGCAATTTTATGTTCATCTTCAACTATCAGTATTCGCATATATACTATTGTAATCAATTAACTGAATATTAGCTGATTTTACGATTTATTAACATACACCGCCCCTAAGATAGAGCGGTGTATATAGTGGTTACGGCTATGTAGTATATACGTTACTCTCTAGGCCCACCCTTGTGTCCACCAGAGCCACCCATTCGCATATATTGTGTGTCGATGTTATTGTCTTTCGCCCACTGTTGCATAGCATCTCGCTTTGTATCACGAGCTTTTTCCAGCTCTTCGCGTTTCTGCTCAATAAGCGTTTTCTGTTCACTTGTTATAGTGCCACTCTTTACAGCACTTTCAAGGTTAGCACCGTGACGACCGCCACCCATTACATAGCGCATATCAATATTGTTCGATTGTGCCCATTCTTGCAATGCCGTCATTTCGGCTTCGCGGGCTGTCTGGTTCTCCTTCATTTTACTTTCTAAGAGTGTCTTTTGCTCAGCAGTTATTTTACCTTGTTCTACTGCCGTCTGCAGATTCTGCGATACCTCTGCAGCACGTTCTGCCTTGTGCTCTGCACGATTTTCATCAACCACTGCCTGAACCTCATCTTTATTAAGGTTAAATTTGGTTGCAATTTTATCTACGAGCGTTCCATCTGGGCCACCTTGGGCTGATGCAACAGACCCTGCGCCCACTGCTACAGCAGAAATCGCCCCCGCAGCTAGTAAACTGCCTTTCATTTTGCTTGATAGTGCCATATAGTAGCTCCTTTCGCTTTTGCTTGGCACCTACTAGTACACTCTATAAAACTTAAGTAATGCTGAGTATCTAATTATAGTATTCACAATACGTAAACCGACGCTACAGGTAGCGCATATACACCACCTGTAGCGTCTGCTTACCGTACAGTACAGTACTTGCAATTATTGGGTGAGTAGTGGCATATACTGCATATTCATAGGTTGTGATACCCCTATGTATTTTGTACTTTTTATGGCACTGAGGGCAGTTGTAAGAATAGTTTGTAACAAACGTAAATCGCTTGGCATAGCATGGAGTTCTAAGGCATTATTATCTGGATCACCAAACAATAGCTCTTTGCTGTGTCGTAAGTCTGGATTGGTAATTTCTATATAGGTTATCTGACCAAAATTAGCGTCTATCATCCACACGCGATTATGCACTTTTGGTTGGTTTGGAAAAGCAGTTTCAATTAACACGCCAGTCGGTAGCCTTACTAAGCCAATAGAACATAGTTCTAAGGCTGTTGTATCGTGGTGTGTATGTGCTAATACAAAACTGTACCCAGAATTTGGTGCAACGTGTACATGGTTATACTGCCTAAATAGCGTTTCAATCGTTTGAAATATAGTTTCGCGTATATCGCCATAATGGTGCAAAAAGATTGGCTTATTGTTCATAGTTTATTTTCTAGTTCATGTATCCGCGCGTGATCTAGCCCAAAATAATGTGCTACCTCGTGCCACACTGTGTTGGCTATTTGCAGGCGTAATTCTTGCTCGCTGTTGGCGTGCTGTTCGTGTGGGATTTTAAAAATAGTAATTGTATCTGGCAGTAAATTACTATCATTACCATTCCTGGCTGGTAATGGAACGCCTTCGTAAAGGCCGTATAAAGATTGGCACGGACGCAACCCTAAGCGCTTGCGTTGCTGCATTGTTGGTTCGTCTGTCACAAAAAAAGCAATATTTTTAATGTTTTCTTTGTATGGGGAGGGAAGCCTGTCTATAGACTGAGTGACGTATGCTTCAAATTCTTGGTCTGATACTGCTATCATAGTACTCTGGTACTATACGTAGTTCTAAGCATATTCTCAAGCTATAGAGCGTGTGTAAGTATACGTAATACTTACTGTAACGATGACGTAAGACGGGCAACATTATCTACAAACTTATCCCGGAGTGGCCGATGCAGCCATGCATCAAGGTGCAGTTGACGACTTTTAATCTTATATGATGTTTCTACGCGTCGCATGGCTTGCACAAATTCTTTACTATAAATAAGCAGCGATATTTCCATATTTAAATTAAATGAACGCATATCCATATTACTAGAGCCAAGCACACTTACCGCATCATCTACCGTAAAATGCTTGGCGTGCAATACGGTAGGCGATTTATACATATATATGTGTACACCAGCTTTTAATAACGCTTCGTAGTAAGAACGTTGCGCATGATACACCATTAGTTGATCGCCAATTTCAGATACATACAGTTCTACATGTATGCCACGCTGCACAGCTGTTGTAATAGCAGTGAGCATTGATTCATCTGGTACAAAGTACGGGCTGGCAATAATAATTTTTTGTTGGGCTGCATAAATAAGTGATGTAAATAGTTTTAAGTTATTTTCGCCTTCAAAACCAGGGCCACTTGGCACTACTTGGCAGTCTATATTACCTTTATCTACAACCGGGTTACCTATAGAAACAATGTGCGTTTTAAGCAGTTCATCTGTTTCGGCATACCAATCTCCTGCAAAAATAGCGTCAAGTTCATACACCACAGGGCCAACCACACGTACCATCAGTTCTAACCAATGAAGCCCACGTTTAATATTCTTCTTTTTGTTGTAACTGCTATCAATAATATTCTGCGAGCCCATAAAGCCCACCACACCATCAACTACAAGAATTTTACGGTGATTGCGTAAGTCTGGCCGCTGCACCTTACCTTGCAGTGGTTTAATGGGCAACATCAGCTGGTAATTAATGTCATGTTGGTCAAAAAACGACAGCATGTCTTTGTAGCCTGGGTACTGCAATGAGCCTATGTGGTCAAACATAACCCGTACTACTACGCCGCGTTCTTGAGCACGCCGTAAACTATCAAAAAAATCTTTCGTAGTGTTATCTACCGACATAATATAAAACTCTACATGTACATATTTTTTCGCAGCATCTATTGCTGTGACCATGTCTTTAAGAGACTGTTTGTAATTTTGTATTAAACCAACGTCATTGCCACCGACAAGTGGCATAGCTCCTAGGTTTGAATTAAGCGTCGCTATAGACATAAACCAGTTTGGTGGTGAGTTTTCTTCTGCAATTGCTACTTTATTTAGTGTATTTTTATAAATGAGGTTATTAATAGAAAGCTGCTTGGCGCGTCTTTTTTTAGACAATTTACTATGGCCAAAAACAAGAAATATAAGTATGCCAAGAAGCGGGAAGAAAAAGACCGCCAGTAACCATGCCGTTGCTTCTGATGGCTTTCTGTTATTAGGAATCACACCAAGGGCAAAAACTCTGACGCCAATATCAATAATTAAGACGGCAATAAGCGTTAACAATGAGGCTATTTCTGTTTGCATTTAGCTACAGTATAGCAACTCTTTAGACTCATACGGTAATATCAGGTTGATTTATCTTCTGATTTTACATCGTACGCACGTGGCACATTGTATTCTTGCCGGTATGCCTCTATAGCGTTGCCAATAGATGTATAGTGTGGTGAATGCTGTAGCGTGCTACTTAGGCGGTGCGAACGATGCACAATTGTTCTTATAGACCCTTTCATCCTCGCAACCGCAAAGGTTACTTTACGTGATTTTAGCTCGTCTATGAGCCCTAGAAGCATTTGCCCAGACGTAGAATCTATAGCAGTTATTGTTTCTGCATCCCATAAAAACCAGTGAATAGGCTCTTTAGATTCATCTACAATTTGCAGTACCCGGTGCCGAAAATACGTGGCATTGCCAAAATATAGAGGTGCATCAAAACGATACATTTTAAGCCCTGGCACTTCATGTGTCTTGGGTGGGCGGTGCATATCGCGGACCGATCCGTCATCTGCAACACCAAGAATTGCATCGTTAGGGAAGGCACTTTTGCGCAATGTATTAAGTATTGCAAGCATCACTGCCAATAGTAAGCCTTGGTAAATACCTAACGTGGCAACTCCAAGCATTGTTACTACAGCGACTACTGCTTCACTACGCCATGCATGCCAAATAGAACGTAACTCTTTTACGTTAAACAAAGGCAATACCGCCAAAATTATAATGACCGCCAGCATTGTTATAGGCAAATACTGTAACATTGGTGATAACACCGCAAGTACCACACCAATAAATAGCGCACCAAACAGTTGCGAAACTTGCGTTTTAGCACGGCTTGTATAGTTTACTGCTGTGCGTACACCACTTGCAGACACTGGTATACCACCGTAAATGCCAGACGCTGCATTAGAAAGCCCAAGCCCGAGTAGTTCTTGGTCAGAACTCACTGTTTCTTTTTTCCTAGATGCAAACGACCGCGCGGTTGCAATAGTATTGGCGTAGGCAATCAACATCATCGCCATTGCTGGTATAATTAGGTTTTGCAAATCATATAACTCAATAGACGGCAGGTCGGGTACAGGTAAGCCAATAGGAATACTACCAACGATAGCAACGCCATTGCTCGCAAAATCAAATGCCCATGAACAAAAAGTACCAATAATCAGTATCAGCAAGCTGACAGGTAGGCGCTTAAAGCCTTTCATAAGTAATAGAGCTATCGCCAAGGTAACCCCGCCGAGTGCAAGTGTCAGGATGTGCGTTTGTGAGATATTCGTAAACAAATACACAATCGAACCTAAAAAGTTGGTATTTACCGGTGCTGGTATGCCAAATACTTTTGGTAACTGCGTGGCAATAACTACAAGTGCCAGACCTGCCATGTAACCTAATAGTATTGGCCGTGACAAAAACTCAGCCACAAAACCAATGCGTGCAATCACACTAATAATGCTTACTAAGCCAATAAAGAACGACAATATTGCAACCAGCGCGACAGCTCTGTTAGCATCGCCACCAGAAAGTGGTATAACGGCTGCCCCAGCGAGTGCTGCCATGGCCGCATCTGGACCCATAATTACGTAGCGCGATGAACTCATAATTGCATACACCACCATTGCTACCATGGCTGCGTATAAACCAGCTGTTAAATTAACACCAGCTAACTGTGCATACGCCATGGCTTGTGGCACGGCCACTGCTGCTACTGTTGCTCCAGCAATTACATCACGCCGTATATACGCACGTTTATATGTTTGTAATACAGCATGTATTGGTAGGGTGACTGTTAGTTTTTCGAACATTATCTTTATTGTACGCCAATTACCAAGCTATTTCATCTGTATCAGTAAATATTGACGAATAAGCTAAAGAGCGCATAATAACAACTATCAAGTAATTAAACGAAAATTCACATAGTGGCTAACGTATCATGACATCGTTATATACCAATAAGAACGTACAAATCACCAAGATTGGAATTATTAGTGTATTTATTGGTCTGTTAATTTTTATGCTCATTACTATCAGCAGCTCTGTACACGCATCGGGAGGGGCATTCACACAACCCACACATGACGGGCCTATCAAACCACGCCCCGTTATTAGCCAGCAACAGGGTTATTTTAGCCTTGCCACCACCACAGAACATATGACATTTGGCGTGGATACAAGCATTTACTCGCTACCCATTAATGTTTCTGTTAAATTGCCATACGAACATCAGGTTGCGAGTAAAGCTACAGGCTTACCTACAGATCAAATACCAGCAGAAAAACCATTTACTGCTGTAGATTACGCCGCTGCAGTAGATACCAAACATAGCGACCCAGCTGTAGCGTCTACATTTGCGTACCTGCTTATTGGTGCGCTACTGTGGTATGTAGTAACATTCTACCTCCCAAAGCAAAACCAACCCCACGTTACCTAGCAGCATACCCCGTACATATTTGTTGACTTTATACTAATTTTGTGCTATTATTATAAATACCCAAGAGGCAGCAGCCTTAAAGGTAAAATAAGTAGTACAACCAGCAGGGGATACTAAGGCGCTGCTGGACGCCCACTACGAACGTGTAGTGTACAAACGGTTCTCCTAAAGTAACCCCTCGTAATAGCGAGGGGTAGACCAGCAAGGGTGAAGTGACGCGGCTGGCGTCAATTAAGTAACAACGACTTCACCCTACAAGCACCCATAAAAAGGTGCGTACTGAGACCGGGGTTAGGCGCCCGCTCACAAAAGGGAGGGATGAATGAGCTAATGCCTAAAGCTCACGACCTAAAAGGTCAAATTCATCCCTCCCCACACTCACTTACGTCAAGCTTAAGACACTAAATAAGCCCATGCCTCTGTGGTTCCAGAGTGCAACACCCCGCTAGCAGGAACGTGTCCTTTCATAAGGACCAATCCCTACCAGCGGGGTTTTTCATATTATTAAACTAAACCTGCGAACGTTATATTTTATCGCTTTAATAGAATAGTTACAGTTAAATACTAACTCTACGTCTGCAAATATGGCTTTTAACAACGGCTTGTATATGCCTTAGAACCTCTGTAAAATAATAGGTAATATGACAGCACAACACATTAGAAAAGCCTACTTAGAGTATGCCAAGCAAAATGGACACACCATAATTCCACGGGCAAGTTTAGTACCACAAAATGACCCAACCACTCTGTTTACAGGGAGTGGGATGCAGCCATTACTACCATACTTACTTGGCGAGCAACATCCTAGTGGTACCAGAGTCGTCGATAGCCAACCATGTTTTAGATCAGAAGACATAGAAGAAGTCGGCGATAACCGCCACACTACATTTTTTGAAATGCTCGGCAACTGGAGCTTTGGTGATTACTTTAAGCAAGACCAACTCACCTGGTATTTTGCATTTTTAGTAGATATTGTTGGCCTAGACCCAAATAAACTGTACGTTACAGCGTTTATAGGCGACAGCGCAGCAGGTGTTCCAAAAGATTCAGAATCGGCCGAGCTGTGGGTAGAACTATTTAAAAGTAAAGATATTACGGCAAATATTGCAGATATTGGTTCTGAAGAAGACGGTTACAAGCGCGGCATAAAACAAAATGAAAGAATCTTTTACTATGATGCAAAAAAGAACTGGTGGAGCCGGGCTGGTGTACCTGCAAACATGCCTGCCGGTGAGCCGGGGGGCCCAGACAGCGAAGTATTTTATGAATTTAGCCACATACAACATGACACGTCGTATGGTGAGCACTGCCATCCTAATTGCGATTGTGGTAGGTTTATGGAAATTGGTAACTCTGTATTTATGCAGTACATCAAAAATGACGATGGCAGTTTTAGCGAACTACCAAAAGCTAACGTAGATTTTGGTGGTGGTTTAGAGCGAGTGGCTGCTGCTTCTGAAGGCAGCGGAGATATGTTTAAAATAAGTTTGCTGTGGCCAATTATACAAAAGCTAGAACAGCTAAGTGGCAAAAAGTACGAACAACACAGTACCGCCATGCGCGTGATTGCTGATCACTTACGTGCGGCAACCTTTTTAGCAGTAGACGGGGTAGTGCCAAGCAATAAAACTCAAGGCTACGTGATACGCCGTTTTTTGCGTAGAGCCATCCGCTACGCCTTCGAACTTGGCATAGAGCAAAACTTTTTAGAGCAAGTTGTACCAACCATTGCCGATTTATACCACGACGATTACCCAGAAGTCGCCCAAAATCGCGAACAAATAATTGCAGTGTTAGCACGTGAAGAAAAGGTATTCCGCCAAACGCTCCGCAGTGGGGTAAGAGAATTCGGCAAACTAACGAGCGGTGGCTTATTAACAGGTGCGATTATATTCAAGCTATACGACACATATGGCTTTCCGGTAGAACTCACCAAAGAAGAAGCTTTTAAGCAAGATGTCGCGGTTGCGCTTGATGCCACAGAAGAATTTGATAGATTTATGGCAGAACAAAAAGCTCGTAGCCAAACTGCTGCGAAAGGTGTCTTTAAAGGTGGTTTGGCTGACCACTCAGAAATTACAACAAAATACCACACAGCCACACACCTCATGTATAAGGCTTTGCGTATTGTGTTGGGTGACCACGTAGTGCAACGTGGTAGCAATATCACTGCCGAACGTTTACGTTTTGACTTTAGCCACGATCAAAAAGTAACTCCAGAACAAATTACACAAATAGAAGCAATCGTGAACGAACAAATCAAAAAAGATTGGCCAATGTCATGGCGCGAAGAATCAACCAAAGAAGCACTTGCGAATGGTGTGATGGGTGCATTTGGTGATAAATACGGCAAAACGGTAAAGGTCTATACTGTTGGTGACCCAGATGGCGATAATTACTCACGCGAAATTTGCGGTGGCCCACACGTGACGCATACCGGCAAATTAGCAGATGATGGTAAAGTGTTTAAAATCACCAAAGAACAAGCAAGTTCTGCCGGTGTTCGCCGTATAAAAGCCATACTTATGTAATGAATTTAATAGCCAATTTTTGCAATTGCATCACCAAATTCCCAGAAAGGGCTAATTCTTGGGATTCTGGTTATTGCTAGAGGCGCTTGAATACTAGCCTCGAAAGTCAAGTCATGCACTTCATCGTGCTGGCTATCATAATTAGCAGATAAAACATACGCAAGATCAACTGCGTCTTCATTGTCAGCCACAGCTAATAAAGTAAATATACCCAATTTAAAGTTTGTGCTTAGGGCTTTTGTGCCTTTAAGATATTCAATTAAACGAAGTTGAGCCTGATTATGCGTTTTTGGTTCGTGATGGCTCAAACGCTCACCAGTATAATCTGCGCTAAAAAACTGTTCTACAGTAACAGCTGCGTTATCGTGCTGGATTAGTCTTGTAATTATATCAAAAGGAGATAATTTCTCGTCTTGTTCACCAACAAGATCTTCAATCTGATTCGCCGTAGAGTCATTCATATATTTAACAGCATCATGATAGCGCCTATCAAAATATCTCTCGACAAGACATTCACCCATGCCGTAATGCCAAGGCTCGGACTCAGGAATTAATTTTGCCTCTTTATTTTTCCAGTCGTAATCGATAATAGCGTCATGACCGCTTTTTCTATGAGATTCTAGCATACAGCTCATCAAGCCACTGTCTGCCGAGTCATCATCTTTCCCTGCATCTAATAATGTAATATCTCTACTACTATAACCGCTACCGTACATTGTAATCTGACTTGTATCAACCATTCCAAAATTACCCGGGACATCAATTTTTATATGCCTGTATTTGTAAGGATGTTTTTTTGCTGTGCAGACCATTTTTATGAGACTATTTAAAGAAGTGACATCTTCGGGCAGTAAATTTACTCGAAAATAATTTCTTTCAGTTTCCATAATATATACTATATCATATTATAAAACTTATGTCTAGTTTTAGGTTCATTTTAGCTGTATTTGGTCTATACAACGGGCGTATAATAAAAAGTAAAGGAGAACGTGTTATGCAAGAAGAATCTGGTCAATCTACAACAAGTAATAGCCAAGAAGAACCAAAACCAGAAACAAAGACTAAAAAGAGCCACACAGGCAGGAATGTTTTTATTGGTTTAGCAATTGGGCTCATTATTGTCATTGGTGTGCCGGTACTTATTGCTGGTTATTTTGGGCTTGTGCCGGGTGTATCTACGCTTATGGGTGCCACAAAAGCTAAAGATCTAGGTGTTACCTATACACCACAAGACTACCAAGCGTTTTTAACCAAAACTCAAACTAATTTGCAAAATTATGCTAACGCGCCAGTAAGCCCAGATAATCCAGCCAAAAAGACCGTTTTTGCAGACCCTGTGGTCGTAAATAACCAAGTGGTCAGCCAAGAAGAACTAACAGCAGCAATTAATGAATCAGGCTGGCTATGGATGCCTATTAAAAATGCCCAGGTTAAGCTTACAGATGGCACCGTAGAAATTGCCGGTAATCTGCAGCTAGACTACATTACCCAATTTATCAGCTACATAGGCGGAGTCGGCTATAGCCAAAGCGATATTGATACAGCAGTAGGGTGGGGTAAAAAGCTAGTTAATAATGCACCTATTTACATTAAAGCTTCGGGTTCTGTTACGAATAATCAACTGCAGCTTAGTGTGCAAGAAGCTCAAATTGGCCGCTACAGCGTCCCGCCAGAAATCGCCCAACAAGTTTTAAGCGCTGGTACCCAAAGCGCCATTAATAATACGCCGCACCTAGATGCCCAAAGCGCTACTCTTAACAATGGCACCATTACGTTTACCGGTACCCACCCATCAACTATCTACGTCAAAACCCAATAAAAAACACCACTTTTTACAGGGTTGTGCATCTGTGTAGGTTAGTGTTTTGTTCGTGCTGGGGCTGGTTGCCGCGCGTACATATAAGAAATTTGAATAGCGTAGCTATGAAGTACTATAATAAAAGTAGTTATATGTGGGCTTTTGCTTAAAAAAGCAGATTCCTCCGCATAAACGATTTATTTTACACGCGTGATATATACCAAACGCTCAAGAGGCAAGAAGAGGCTCTAGTAACTCTTTACGGTTATTACGAGGCGTATTCACTTCTGAGCTAACTGCATATATCTCTAAGCCATTATCCTTGTACGGTTCAAGCAAGCCCGCCAGTTGCTCTTGGTCGCGGTACGTAGGGTTTAGCCAAGCAGATTCTTGCTCTGGCAGTAGTATAACTGGCATTCTATCGTGCACTTTGGCCATTTGGGCATTGGGGTGCGTTGTAAGGATAGAAAACGTATATAGCGGGTGGTGTTCGGCATCGTACCAAATACTATAAATCCCCGCAAAGGCAAATATATCGTGTGTTTTTGGCGTAATATAGTAGGGCTGTTTACCTGTGACTTCTGACTTCCATTCATAAAAGCCCCTTGCAGGCACCAAGCAACGGTGATGTGCGACAGCACTCCGCCACATAGGGCTTGTAAATACAGTTTCTGCGCGTGTATTAATGGGTCGTCTTTCTTTTTTTACATCTTTTGACCAAGGTGGAATATACCCCCATTGCATTAATTGGGCCGTGCGCTGTTGTGAATCGTCTGTATATATAATTGGCAAACGCTGCCGGGGCGCAATATTGTAACTATCTTTACTTACAAAAGACGGCTGTGTAGCCAAATTAAACCGCTCTACCAAGTGGTCATCGCCATACAATGTATACCGTCCGCACATACGTTAATAATATTTCGTCGTGAGCGTTTAGTAAATAGCTGAAGGCTCCTTGGCACTACGTATATGTGTGTCTTAAAACTGATAACTCTAAAGGATATGTATGAAATCTAAAATTAACCAAGAAATAAGCGTGGTATCGTTTTACAATGCTCGTAATCAGCGTGCTCAACCGTACGCCATCAGTTGGCAAAATAAAGATTACACGGTAGGCGAAATTGGCTACCACCACAAGGTATACGATGGCAAGATCTGCCACCATATATTTGAACTTGTAGACAGTGAACAAAGCCTGTGGTTTCGGCTTAATTTTAATACCGATAATTTGCACTGGACGCTAGAAGAGGTAAGCGATGGCAACGCCGACTAGCTGGCGATATCTGCAGGGTGAGCACAGTGGCCAAGCCGGCCAATTATGCAGACGTGTATTTCACCGCCATCTTGTTGGTCTGTCTTACGAAATTCTTCGTAATTACAGCCCACGTGCACGCACTGTTTGGCAAACTCGCCATCTTCTACGGGATAGTCTTTTAAGCAGCCTTGTTCGTACGACTTCATATATCTAGTATAACAACCGTGGCAATATGCAGAATAATTATAATCACAACCCACCAACCACAATGCACATTGATCTTAATAGTTGCTTTGCAATTATAGAACAACAGGCAAACCCGCTGTTACGCCATAAGCCGGTGGCTATTGCTGCCTATGACACGCCACGTGGCATGGTTATTGCGAGCAGCTACGAAGCCAAGGCCAAGGGAATAAAAATTGGAGTAAACGTACAAGAAGCACGCTTACTGGCGCCTGATGTCTGCGTACGCATGCCAGACCCCAGTAAGTACCGCGATGCGCACAACCGTTTTAAAAATGTGCTGCTGCGCTACACCAGTAGTGTCACCCCCAAAAGTATTGACGAATTTGTACTCGATCTTCAGGGTAGCCCGCAACTGCGTACCGGCACCACCATACAAGCCATTGGCCAACGCATTAAACAAGATATAAGAGATAGTCTTGGGAGCTATGTAACGGTAAATGTTGGTATTGGTACCAACAGGTTTTGGGCAAAAACAGCGGCCGGGCTTAACAAGCCAGATGGTCTAGACACTATTACCGCCCGCAACGTAGCAACCGTATATCAGCACATGGCTCTTACCGACATTACTGGCATTAATGTTCGGTATGCTGCTCGCTTACAAGCAGCAGGCATTTTTACGCCAACCGAATTTGCCCAAGCTGCCCCCGATTTTTTAGCAAAACGAGTCTTTAAAAGCCGTGTTGGGTATGATTGGTATGCTCGTTTACGTGGCTGGGAGGTAGACAACGTAACGTGGGGTACAAAAACCTTTGGCCACCAGTACGCCTTAAGTAAAAAGACCACCAGCAGGGAAGAACTTTCTAAAATTGTGGCAAAATTATGCGAAAAAACCGGCCGGCGTATGCGTAAAAATAATTACAGTGCCCATGGTGTACACCTTTGGCTACGCTTTGCCAATTATGCACACTGGGCTAAGGGGCGCCACTCTAAAAGTACCCTGTACGCCAGCCAAGACATTTATATGCAAGCCCAGCGCTTACTCAACGAAGCCACCATCCCGACGAACGTCACACAAATTGGTGTATCTGTCTATAAACTTACCGCCAGCACACCACGCCAACAAACCCTGTTTGCTGGTACACGTCTAGATACCTACAACTTGGCTGATGCTTCGGATACAATCAACGACAGGTATGGCGAGTTTACGCTTATTCCGGGCAATATGACGGGTATGGAAGGAATTGTCCTAGACCGCATTGCCTTTGGCTCAATACCCACTACGTAGGGTATAATAGGTAGTACTATGACAAAAAATCCACCTGAAGCTGAAATCATCCACCAGCCAGACGGCTTTCATTATAAAGAACAGTACCGTGAATCTTCCCAAAAAACAAAGCAAATATCTGCCTTCGCCTGGAGTATAAGCTTTTTATCGTTAGTGTTTAGTATTATTCCAATTTTTGGGTTTATTTTTGCAATCTTTGCATTTGTAGTCGCCCTGATAAAAAAAGTACCAGTGTTTATACCGCTTATATCTTTGTTAATAGCAAGTTTTGTATCTATGTTCGTTCTAAGCATTGCGTGGCTGATAAGCCTTATATTCTAGGAAAGTAAGCTGTATTTACAACGGAGCAACGCTTATGTATACTTGCCATTAATAGCAATCAATAAGTAAGAAAATATAAACTATATGAAAAAAATATTTTTTACAGCGGCACTTGTACTCGCCATTGCAGGCGGATTACTCCTGTGGGGAGGTGTCTATGCGTCTAATTTTGTGAAAGAAAATCTAGCAGATCAAAAAATAACTTTCCCTTCTAGCGAAGCGCTTACTGCGCAGGGGAGAGACGATCTAGTCAGTTATGCTGAAGCTACTGTAGATACGGGCGATGAAGCCAAGGCCTTTGCGAGCTACATACAAGGGCACATCGCAAAAATAGCTAACGGGCAGACATACTCAGAAGTATCTGGTCAGTATCAGGCGTTAACGCCAGAACAAAAATCTACACCAGAGGGTGAAAAGTTAGCAGAGCAACGATTGACTATATTCATGGGCGAAACACTCCGCGGCACACTATTGAATGCCTACGGATGGGGTTTTGTAGCTAAAATCGTCTTACTTGCCGGGGCTGGACTACTTGCAGCTGCTGCTGTAGCGGCTACCTTATTTGTGCTCGGTAATATTAGTTCTTTACCGCAAAAATCTGCAAAAAAGAAAACTACCAAGCGACGTAAATAGTATTAAGCACATAACGAAATATAGCTCCGTTTACTGCGGGGCTTTATTTATAGCGCTAATCTGTTACTATTACCTAGTATGAAAATTTCTGATTACAACTACGACTTACCAGAAGATAAAATAGCATTGCAACCAGTAAAAATCAGAGGCACATCGAACTTATTAGTGCTGCACAAAAAAAGTGGCGCGATAGAAGATAAAAAATATAGCGATATTGTAGACTATTTGCAAAACGGTGATGTACTTGTATTAAATGACACAAAAGTCATAAAAGCCCGCTTGAACGTCACTAAGCAAAATGGCGCAAAGCGCGAATTAATAATATTAGAAAAGCATGGTATTAATGATGACTGGCACACCCATAAAATAATGTACCGTAGAAAACTAGCTGTAGGCGATGTACTTACTGTGGGCAAAGCCACGATAACAGTTAATAAAATTCTGGGTGATGGTTTGGCGATTGTGCAAAGTAGTATGGACTTACTTGACGTGGCAGAGCAGTATGGTTCTGTGCCACTGCCACCATATATCCACAGGGATGTAAAAGAATCAGATACCGAACGTTACCAAACTGTATGGGCAAAAGAACAAGGTTCTGTCGCGGCACCTACAGCGAGCCTCAATATGACAGATGATACCTTAGCAAATTTACAAAGCAAGGGCATTCATGTGGTATACGCAACGCTTCATGTTGGGTTAGGCACGTTTATGCCTATCCGTACAGATAACGTCGAAGACCATGTGATGCATAAAGAATATTTTGAATTGCCCAAAGAGACAATTGCAACCATCCAGACGGCCAAACGTAATAATCATCGTGTTGTTGCGCTTGGTACTACCATTACTCGCACCCTTGAATACTGTCATAGCCAAATTATGCAGCAAAAGCCCGGCGATGTTACCGGTGAAGCTGATATTTTTATGTACCCGGGATACAAATTTAAGATAGTAGATGCATTACTCACAAACTTTCATGCCCCTAAAAGTACTGTGCTTATGCTGGCTGCTGCCTTTGCTGGCTGGCCAAATCTAAAGCAAGCTTATGAACACGCCGTAGAATCTAACTACAAGTTTCTCAGCTACGGTGATAGTATGCTCATTATATAGTTGGTTTTGTTACATGCATAACATACTCACCAAGCATAAATGCTAAATGTGTAATTTTAGTTTCGTTTCTTTCGCCGGTATCGTGTACACCAAGTGCATAACCCTGTGCCAGCGTATAATGCATTTCTGCGGCGTCAGCAGACGTTGCATCGTGAAATTCTCTACCTTTATAGTCTAGTCGTTGTGCTATATGTTCCCACCCTATAGCTAATGTATCAATACGTCCTAGTCGCTCTACTCCACGTTCATCATCGTCTTGCATTAACGACTCCGACATGTCTGCCACTAAAACATAGGCTAGATATAACAGCCCACCACGCATAGAACTCTTTAAAGGATTACGTGTTTGCAACGATCTTACAATTATTTTTGTTGATGAAAAAAGGTCTTCTGGTGAAACTGCCATTTAATATCCTTAGCTCCACCCATTTTATGCTACGGCTATTATAGCATCTTACTTATACCACTATGTCTAGAATTTCATCTAAACCAGTGATTATATACCTTGCCTCGTGCTTAATATTTGACCCAGTAAAGGTGACACCATTACCAGTTAGTTTAAATAGTTCTATATCATTTGCGCCATCACCAACCACAAGGCATTCTTTTGGTGTGCATTGTAGTTCATTACATAATTCTAAAAGCATTTCTGCTTTATAATGTGCATCATTTTTTACAGAGTCAATTCTTTGTAACATATCAAATTCATTAAATATAAATGTATTTGCCGCGCGCCAATGTTTGATGTCTAATTCTTCGGCTACCGCTTTAACCAAAATATCCATGGCGCCAGAAACTAAAGCAACGCTATATCCTCTACTTTGTAGTAAAGCAACCACTTTTTTTGCGTGTGGCACGTATGTGTAATTTGACAGTATCTTCCAAATTGCTTGGTATGATATATCACCACGTTGCTTATAAATTTCACATAGTATTTGCTGACCCATAGCATCGGTGATTATGCGCTGTTGGGACCATCGCACGAGAATGTCATCTTCTGCTGTCGAAACGCCCATTGCTATATTTAAATTTAGCCAAGAATTTTCTCTAATGAGCGTTTTGTTTAAATCAAAGGCGATTAGCTTTGGTTCCATGCATATACTATAGATTGTTTGTCATCAAAATAAAAAACGCCGCATAAATATGCGACGATTTTATACAAGAGCTTGCAGCTAGTAGGTAGCTACGAGCGTCCAGTCTTTTTGTGGGTTTTGGCGGAGGTGAAAGTTGTTATGACCATCAGTCATTTCAAAAATTCGGATTACACCACTTGTTGTTTGCACGAGCATTTGCAAGCCAGATTCTACAAACTGGTGATGTCCACCGTCGTACTCAATACGCTTAGGAAAGCTCTTGAGTTGCCCATTTTTGTTCGTAAAGTACAAAGCCGTTACATCGACTTTTTGGTTTAATATAGTTTTAGCCATATTCTTTGTCTCCAGACTTTAAAGTTTTGTAAAGCCGAACGGGATTGGAGGCGATAGTAACCTTATAACAATACCGTAATTTTGAGGTGATAGATTGGTTTGTTAAAAATGCGATAGTAGAGTGAAATATATCTGTATGTATAGAACGAAAGTTTCGCATTTTAGCAACCAAGGTGCGTATCAAAACATGGTAGCTGTTATAGGGTTACTATCTAAATGTTGATGATCATTACGCTTGCGTACCGTTCGTAGCTCGCTAGCGCTAACCATTGCAACAAATGAATATGGTGTTTGTAGGGACGCTTAACAGCCAATTGGCTATCAGTGAGTGTGCAAACATCTTGTCATGCAGCTTGTAAATTAAATTAGCAGTTTTTGCCAAAGTACTCACATAGCTACTTATAGTATAAATGGTATATGCTACGGATGCGAAGACTGTATTGTTGTAGATTTTTAGTATTAAAAAAACCACCAGACAAATGGTGGTTGGGGTGGGGCGGTCAGGACGGTAAAGTCCTAACGCGCCCCACCCTTGACCCTAGGCAGGCTCGGTGACCGCAATGAAGTATGCTGAGATTACTTCAGCGCCGTAAATTACGGCATCTTCCAGCTCCAGCACCTTGTTGATTACTTGCATGACGACGTTTTCGGCAAGTGCAGTCTGTGAAAACGTCACCGCCTCTGCCTTGTGCTCGTCGATGAAACGGCGACCAACTGCTTCGGCAATGAGCATCCAGCCGTCGAAGTATGCGGCGTGCATATCTTCGTACGTCGTTGCGACCGAGCTTTTCGGGTCGCCGAACCATGCATTGGCCGCATCCACGAAATGAAGGCCTTGTTCTGGCCCTCCGTGGAACATTGCTTGCACATCTCGCATTAGCAATCCTTGAATTGCGAGAGCAGGCGAAGTTCCAGCCTCCAAGTCTTGGATTGTCTTGTCGATGTTGTCGCTGACGGCATTTGTCAGTGGACTGACAGAAACCATTTTACCTCCCTAAAGATCTAAGGGCACCGGGTTGTGCCACTTCTAACGATATATTATACCATATTTGTCAATTAGTGAATGAGACTTCTGCTTATCTGTTACAATAGTGGTTGATTATGAAGACAGCTTTAACGTTTACAATTACATCACGGCTCAAAGGCACGTTAGCGCGAACGGGTGTTATTGCAACACCCCACGGCACTATACAAACGCCTGCCTTTATTGTAGGTGGCACAAAAGCTACCGTAAAAGCACTCACCCCAGAACAAGTTAAAGATCTCGGCGGGCAGTCTATTCTTGCCAACACCTACCATCTTATGCTGCGGCCAGGTGCAGATGTGGTACAACGGGCAGGTGGCCTAGGTGCATTTATGAACTATGACGGACCAACATTTACCGATAGTGGGGGGTTTCAGGTATTTAGCCTGGGTGTTGCCTATAAAAAAGGTATAGATAAAGTTGCCCACAGCCAAAAAGGCGAAGCAGAGGCAGCTAAAAAGTCAGCTGATCAGTTAGCAAAGGTAACAGAAAAGGGTGTACATTTTAGAAGCCATATAGACGGTCAAAAACTGATGATGACGGCAGAAAGCTCTATGGAGCTACAGCATCAAATTGGTGCAGATATTCATATGGCATTTGATGAATGCCCAGCGCCATTGGCAGACCGTACCTACATAATAGATTCGCTTAACCGCACACACGCCTGGGCAGAGCGGTGCCTGATCCGTCACAAAGAACTAAATGCTGAACACGCTAAAAATGGTGAATTTTTACAAGCACTATACGGTATTGTGCAAGGTGCTCGGCACGAAGATTTACGTAAGCAAAGCGCAAACTTTATGGTAAGCAGAGATTTTGATGGGTATGGAATTGGCGGAGTCTTTGAGCCAGGCGAAATCCCCACAGTTGTTAAGTGGACCAACCAAACATTGCCAGAAGACAAGCCACGTCACTTACTAGGAATGGGTGCACAACCCGTAGACCTGTTTTTGGGTATCGAGTATGGCGTAGATACATTTGACTGTGTTGCACCAACCCGCCAAGCCCGCAATGGGTCCATCTATACCAAAGATGGCCGCATAAACATAACCAACAGCAAGTTTGCCAAAGACTTTGATCCAATAGAAAATGATTGTGATTGTTATAGTTGCAATGGCTACAGCAGAGCATATATAAACCATTTATTTAAAAGCGACGAAATATTAGGCGCCACACTGGCTAGCATTCATAACGAACGCTTCGTGGTGCGTACTGTAGACGAAATCCGCCGTAGTATAGAAGATAATACATTTTTTGAGCTAAAAAAAGCATTCTTACACCGCTACTACGGCAATGCTGTGCCGAACTTTGCGGGTGTGTAATTCTAGTAGTAACTAGTTATATAACCCGAGTTTGGGTTCTTCAAAGGTGTCTAAACGTTCTTTTTTCTTTAGGTAGGTAATAATCTTCATAGTAAGGGGTGACAGGGCAATTTCTGTTACTATTTTTATCGCATAAACAGTTGCTATAAGTTGCACCATTGTTTGCCCACTAATGGTACCCCCAAATGCCAGTACACTAAAAATAATGGTATCTATCAAGCTACCAATGGCAGACGAACTTACTAAACGATTCCATAATTTTTTGCCCTTTGTTTTTATTTTTAGTTTTGCCAAAATGTAGCTATTCAGTAGCTCGCCAACAAAGAACGCTACCATACTGGCAAAAACGATTCGCCATACAACACCTAATATCACCGTATACGCAGCTTGGTTTTGCCAGTCTGCTGGACTTGGTAATACCTGAACAATAGCAAATACTACAGTTGTAAGCGCGAGCATCGCAAGGCCTATGTAGAGTAACCGACGCATACGCCTAAAGCCATAAATTTCTGTAATTATATCACCAATGATATATGCAAGCGGGAATAATATTGTACCAGCATCAAAAACTAGGTTTCCAAGCTGTACAAGCTTTACACTTGCTATGTTACTCACGATGAGCGTCGTGATAAGTAGCGCGACTAATACTTCGTAATAGATAAATGTTTTTTTAGTAGGCATACAAAAAATAAGTAGTTAATTAATTTTTACGATTTTGTATGTCACCTAAAAAACGTATATATTCAATTATACCAAACTATTTACACTAAGCTAATAAGATATAATGCAACGGCAATTGCCAAGAAAATATTTATATAAAAGAACACAATCAGTAGTTTACCAATAAAAGTATCCTTGAATGTACTTTGCTGAATCATTCTAATACATAGTACTAAGAATAGTGGTAAAACGAGTAATGTAAACGCTCCAAAAAATTGCATATAAGCTCCTTTGTTACCCTAGTATATTGATAGATCGCGCAATAAGCAATGCCAACGTAAATACAGAAACAAGCGACTGTACACCCATAAGTCCTTTCGCTTGCAGAGTAAGGGGTTTGGTATCAGCAGAAGCAAAATTCACCGCATTCGTGACAGAAAGATAAAGGTAGTCTAGAAATACTGGTTGCCAACCGGGAAATTCGTGCGGCAAGTCTTGTTGCGTAAACTGAAAGTCTTTATCGTTTTTTGTCCATGATTTACCACTAAGACCAGGACTATCTATTTCCCAGTACCATAAGCTAAATACAATGATATTTGTAAGAAATATGGCAATTGCAGAAGCAAGTAGTTCGTAACCAGCAATTACGCGATCAGAACGAATAAGTTCATTTAAAACGAGCACTAAAGAACTGATATTCGCGGCCGTTATGATGCCAATTAATATAATAGAGAGCGTATGGTGAAATATATTATTTTCTAAATGGCGCCGCTTTGCAGTGATACCTATTATGGTAACGAGTGCTATTTCTATTGCAAACACTACGTATTGCGGACCAAAGTGCAAACTGGGGCTAAGCACCCAAGATATCGTTTGTAGAACAATTGCCATAATCAATGCCATTTGTACACTAAAGAGCTCTTTGGCAGAAATAGGCCGAATAGATTTCATACTATGCCACCGATACTCCAAATAGCACACCTATACCATACGTAATAATCATAGCCGCTAAACCACCCATCACGACACGAATTGTAGCGCGCCGCACTGGGGCATTACCAATCTTCGCGCTTAAATAGCCTGTTAAAGCTAATGCAATAAGTACAGAAATAAAAGTAATACCAATTCGGACCGATTGCGGAGTCGCTAGAATGGCAATTACTGGGATTAACCCACCAAAAGTAAATGATATCGCAGACGCATACGCAGCATGCCAAGGATTCGTCAGATCATCTTCATCAAGACCAAATTCTACTTCTAGATGAGCTTGCAAAGCATCTTTGGCAGTAAGTTCTTTGGCTACTTTTTTTGCCGTTACTGTTGATAGGCCTTTGCTTTTATAAACATTTGTTAATTCTTGCAATTGTTCAGTAGGGTGCTCTTTTAATTCTTTCTTTTCATTAGCAATATAGGCTTTTTCTGCGTCACGTTGTGTGCTGACTGAAATATACTCACCAGCAGCCATAGAAAGCGCCCCAGCTACTAACCCAGCTATTCCGGCAGTTGCAATGACATTTGTATCAGAAGTCGCCCCAGCAACACCCACGACCAAACCGGCAATAGATACAATACCGTCGTTTGCACCCAGTACTGCAGCCCGTAGCCAGTTTAATTTTGATTTTGAAGTATCATTTATAAGATTATTTAACATAGCAATTACATAATATCAGAGTCCTACACATTAATATACAAAGTTTATAGTGCCGGATAGGTGACAATAAAGCAGGCCGAAGCCTACACGTCATATATTCTAAAATACAACTCTTCTCTTAGTAATGTACGCTGCTTATACATGTGTGTAAGTTTATATAGGACCGTCTGTTTTTTTAGCTATTATATCCTTAGCCTTACGATTAAGTGCGCGACGCTCACCAGCACTTTTGCCACCTAAGATACCATGTTCATAATTGTGTATAAGCGCGTTTGCTAAGCAATCCTTTTGTACCGGACAGCTTAGGCAAATATTTTTAGATTTTCTAGTTGAACCTCCTTTTTTAGGAAAGAATACTTCTGGATCTGTTTGTGCGCATACGGCATGGCTTTCCCAGCCATTTGTTGGTTTATCGAGACCGAGTGCTTCTAGTTTTGCCATATCTCTAGGTGCCACACTAGGATATAGCGGGGCTGTGTGTGGCTTTCTGGAAATGCTAGGTTCGATAGCTTCGTCAAATGAGCTACCTGTAGTATCTCGAAGATTCTTGCTAACGTCTTTATTACGTACCAGTCGTTCTTTATTGTGCACACCGTTTACTGTACGGGGCGCCCGTGGGCTAAAAAATCTTGTATAGCCTCTTGGTCTGCATTTTCTGTATATGACCTACCAGCGAGTGCATAATGTGTAGCATTCGTGTCTGGGTTAATTGTTTTAACAATTGCTTTTGTGTTACCCGAAAGCGCAAACACGGCTTCGCATCGCCCTATACTACTTCTTACTTTTTTTAGTGTTAGTCTATGATCAAGGTGCTGTAAATCTTCAAACAGGCTAACAGCGTCAATACCATCTGGTTGATTTGCTAAGCCAAGTAACGTATAGCATGCATCCCATTCTAGCAATAGTCTACGACCGTCTATATAGAATGACGGAACCCATTGCCTACTGCTTTGTTCATCATCCGGCAATTTGCTGACTGCCAATCCCCAATCTGTCAGTTCTGTAAGATCTTGCTCTAATGATTCTTGATCGGGTTCTTCGGCATAGTCGTGCTGGCTAAGGTTTGGATCTCGTTGTGCGATAATTTCAGGTGTAGGAATAGTTTGGTTTAGCGCAGTAGGATCTGGTTCTGCTTGCTGAACACCACTTGACACGTCACCTACCCACGTAAATTTTTTTGAGCTAGTATAACCTTCTGATGTAATCAAGCCTGCTGATACTAGTGACGGAAGAACGTATTTATTCCAACGTTGACGAGCGGCTGATTCACTTAGCCCTAATGCATTACTTATGTGTTCTACTATTTGTCTTGGACGTACATGTTCACCTTTTTTTTGAATAAAATATTGCATAATTAGCTGCACTTCTTTTCTATCGTTAGGTAAAAAGAATTGATGACCTGCTTCAGGTTTGGGATTAGCCCAGGATGGTGCATCTTCAATATCAGGTGCTGTAGCACCGGTCTCATTAGCCAAAGTAGCTGGGTCTTCATGTAAAACTACATCCGGATATTCTATAGTTTCATTATTAATAGCTGCGCTTTCATTGACAGGTGCAATATAGCCGCGCATATAACTAACCATACGGCACGCCCGGCAGATTTTTTCGGCAGCTTTTGCAGCCTTACCTAGCTCTTTAAACGTTGCTAAACGATCACTAGAATCGTGAATTTCTGCTGCGTTAATTGCCATTTTTGCAATAGTATCACTTATGGGACATTCCGTTTCTACGGCACAAACCGACTCAGGGTTACCACTTGTATTTTTCATTTCTAACTCCTATTAGCTTTAATAGATATTATGACCATACAAAATATAATATGTCAATTTTTATAAGATGAACATGTCTGCTATGGCTCGTTAATCGTGTTATTTGTTACATTCTTTAGAAAAATATTGGTTATTCGCGGCGAAGTGCATCTATAGGGTTGATTTTTTCTGCTCTACGGGCTGGTAAGTACACAACAATTAGCCCTACAAAAGTCATAAAGATAACCATAGCCAAAATCATCAAAGGGGGGGAAGCAAATAAATCAAAACTTTCACGAACACCACGACGTAGTGCAAATACATTCATGATTGTATTTACAATTCTACCAATTAAATATGCGCCTAGTATTCCTACCACAGAACCAATAAACGATAAGAGCATTGCTTCAAGCACAAACAAGCGACGCATATCTACTGATCGTGCCCCAAGCGCCACCATGAGCCCAATTTCTCTGGTCCGCTCTAACAAAGATATGGTTAGTGTATTAAACATACCAAGGACGGCAACAACCATGCCAATGCTTCCAAAGCCTATTAAGATAAAGTTTAAAAACTTAAAGACTTGGTTTATTTCATTCAAAGTATCTACAGGTGATGAAGTTTCGAGCCCTAGACTCTCTATTTGTGCTCGGATTGTTTTAACGTCTTCTACGTTACGAGCACCCACCTTAAGTTGCGTTATGTTTTTAACACCAGCTTCACGAAAAATAGTATTCGATACAAACAGTTCTGCACCACTACCAGAGTCAATAACCCCTACAATAGGCAGTTCTTTATTGAGTGTTCCTGCCTTTTCGGTAGCATTTGAAAGGGGAATGGTAACCTCTATAGGTTTTCCTATGACGTCTGCTGGCTTTCCAGCTAACCCAATTGCTTCTAGTGCTGCTTTGTTTATAATAAGACCGCTCTTTTCAGTCTCATCACCTAGGAGTGAACCCTCTATGAGATTTAAATATGTTAAACTCTGGTACGGTTGGTCTACGCCATACACGATGCCATCAGACTCACTACCGCTTATTTTAAAACTACCCGGGAAATAGTAGGCTTGTCCAACGGTGTCTACGTTTGGAATCTCTTTAATGCGGTTTGTGTTTACGTCATCTATCTTAACAAGCCCTGCATTAGGACTACTAACATCTATGGTTTTAATAGACTGATTGCCGATAACCTGATTGGTCACCAGGCGCTGCAAACCGATACCGAAAGATAATAAGAAGAATATTGCACCTATGCCAATTGCGATGCCAAAAACCGTAAGACCTGTACGTAACTTTTTACTAAGTAAATTGCTCATGGCTATAGATAATAAAATGGACGGATGAACAGTAGACTTGTTAGCTAAAGACTTACGCTCAGATTTTTTCACGACGTTTCTCCGGCTAATGAAGCGATTCTGTTTTGGACGTCTTTTAAGATAAGCTTTACTTTACGCGGGATTGCATCATGAGTAATTTCACTGACTTCGCCATCTTGGATTTCTAACAAATGCGTAGCCAGTGAAAGATATTCTAGGTTATGCGTTACGAGTACGATTGTTTTGCCCTGATTATCGCGCAAATCTTTTAATAAATTCATAATCATATCACCATTTTTACTGTCCAGGTTTCCGGTTGGCTCATCGGCAATAATGACAGGTGGATCACTGACGATAGCACGCACCATAGCTATCCGCTGCTGTTCACCACCAGAAAGCATCGTAGGGTACTTTCTTGCGTATTCGTGCATATTCACTTTTGCAAGTGCTTCTTTGGCTATTTTATGAGCACCATCTTTAGTGTATCCAAGAAAATAGAGTGGCATAGATACGTTTTCTAAAACATTGAGGCTTTTTACCCAGTAGTTCGTTTGGTATACAATGCCAAGTTGACGCGCTCTAAAATTTGCAAGCTCATTATTCGTATTTGCATAAATATCTTCATTGCTAAACCTAATGAGGCCTTTCGTAGGTTTTTGCAGCCCACTAATAATGTTAAGCAAGCTAGATTTGCCGCTGCCAGATGCTCCGTATATAATGGTAAATTCTTTTTCTGGAATGATAATGTTCGCTTTTTTAACGGCATGCACAACCTGATCACCACTTGTAAAGGTGAGTTCTACGTCTTTGGTGGTAAACAATGGTGTTTGCATAAATATTTATAATCCAAATATTGAACGTAATGAATTAAATACAATTGTAAGAACATTGTCTGATGCACGGCCAATGATAGCGGTTTCGGTGCTACCCGTGCCTTGGTTGTTTGCGCCATCAGCAGAAAGAGGCTGCAAACTAAACACTCTCGATGTAGGCAAATCGGATACTATTACTAAATGTTCTGTTGTTAATTTGGTATCTTCTGCTGTTTTGCTATTGAATGTGACCGCACCGGAACCTTCACTGTAGGCAACTTGGCTGGTAGCTGGTTCGTCTGTTCGCCATGAAACAACTATTTGTCCGCGTGCTTCAGATCCGCTCCCACGAATTGATGATTCTACTACAATATCAGAAATATTTGGTGGCCGTGTGTCTAGCGCTGTCTTAAATAACTGCTTGTCAGATACCGCCAGATTGCCATCGGCATCGCGGCTTTGGGCAACAAGGCTATAGTCACTATTATCACGCAAGTTCTTAATAGTAACTTCATGATTAAGCGTCATATTAGAGTCTTGTTGTTCTGCGACAGGACCACCAATGACACCATACGTTACTTGTGAAGTACTGGGGACATTCGTTTGCCAAGATACTTTTTGAGTACTCGTAGGCTCGCCGGTAACAGGCTGGAACCGCAAGTTAGTAATACGTGGTCGTGGTGGGGTAGCAAAGGATGCAATATTGCCTTTATATTCTGCGCCTTCTGAATCGTAGGTGCTCACCATATAGTAATACTTTGCACCATCTGTTAGATCTTGCAATTGCACTTGATAGCGTGACTCACTGGTAGAAGTATTAACGTTAATAATGCCACCAAACGATTCACTTGTGCCATAATATACCGTCGCCTTTGTGGCGCCCCTCGTTGTAAAATCAATCGTTGCGCCAGATAGGCTGACATTGCTCGCTGTAACTTCTTTGATTGATGGGGCAGGCAATGTAGTAAAGCTTTTTTCTGTAGTTTTGCCAGTATTACCATCCTCATCAGTCCACTTAGCTACGTAGTAATACGTTGTGCCAGGTGCTAAATTATCAAGTCGCAGTGTATGATCTGTTACTTGAGCAGAATTACCAACTTCGCTAGAACTGTATTCGCCACTTTTCGTTCCGATTGCTATCTTAGAATCACTCGCTCTATCTGTCGCCCACTTCACAGTCGCTTTTTTAGTCGTCACATTATTTATGACCGGTTGGCTCGTGATGCCTGCTGGGCTCGTAAACTTACCAGTTGGAGTTTCATACACAACCGTTCCTGTAGCACCGCAATTATTAGTACTATCACACGCAGTTACCCTATAGTAATAACGCTGTTTGGATAAGCCTGCGTCTATATATGTTGTGCTAGAGCTACTGCCAACTTGTGAAAATGTAACATTGTCATTCGATCGGTACACCTTGTAATTAGCGATACCAGCGCCCGCGTTCGTTGGTTCTTCCCACGTCAGGGCAAGTCTCCAGTTACTTGTTGCTTTAATAGAAACATCCACGATATCTGTATTGCGGGGAATGCCAGGCGATGGTGTATTCGCCGTGAAAGTAACCGAAGCATAGTTGGCATAATTAATATTATTTGATTCATCTTTTGCTACTACATATAAAGTGTTTTGGCCCGGTTGGGTAGCGTACGGTCCTAAACTTAAGACTGTAGAGCCTGCTGCTGTATAGGCACATGAACCCGCCGATGGTGTGGTATTAACAGTGTAGCAATACGTTAGGTTGTTACTATCGCCAATGAATGTTGTAGGTGTATCCCAGTTAAAACCAAATGAATTCGTCGTGCTATAGCTAGGCGTGGCTGTTAGATTATTTGGTTCGCTTGGCGCGCCACTTGTGTTGATTTTTAACGTAGCTGTAGTGTAGTTGGTCGTAACGTTACCAGCGGCATCCCATGTTCTAAAATATACTGTGTTAATGCCTTCTGTTAAATTATTAAAATCTATTGGATCTTGCGTCATATATGAGCCGTCATTGGCTAATATATCGTTTATTTCTTGAGTGCCAGTGTGAAAGTCACCATACCATGTGCCATTTATGCCTATTTTATATTGCAAGCCAACCAAACCCGAGTTGTCATCTTGTGCAGCACCGGGCCCAGTTGTTGGCCATGTCATGGTAACTTGTTTCGTGTTAACAAAACCAGACGGGGCAGTTATAAACGTTGGGTTAGTAGGGGGTGTATTATCGAACCTAAAGCTAAACTGCATAGATGTCGCCGCAACGTTGCCAGCCATATCTATCGCACGCAACGTAAGATAATATGGGCTGTTAGAGCTAGTCATTGGAGTTTGCATATATCCAGGAGTTGCCAAATCTAAATTCGTGCCGGACACCAAAAATTGGCAGTTGCCACCAGTAGCAGTAGGGCTGTTGCCCAGTAGACCTTTCGTAGTTGTTGGGTCGGCCATGCTATCTTGCCCTACGTATGCGCAGTATCCCCTAACACCGCCTTGACCGTCTGACCCAGCATCCCAAGTAAAGTATGGTGAAGCACCATTTGTCCAATTATTTTGTGGAAGGGCACTACCGCCATTGGCAGTATATCCGTTAATTGGGTTGGCGCTATTAGTTGGTTTACTTGTATCCGACGTGGCTTGTGCGCTCACACCATCTAACGATATTTGTTGCGTACCGTCACCAGATAATACTGCTTGCCATCGCATACCATCAAAAGTAATAGGTAAGCTATCAAAATGAGTGGTTATCGTTGCTTTATCATTCGCTTGCGCCAGCGAACCAGACACCGCCCAGGTGCTGCCGTTCCAATATAACCACGAGGTACCTGCATCCACAGAAATCCTATAAAACACATTGCCCCCGTTTGTAGTTGATGTATCGTCAATGGTATCCCAATGCCACACACCACTTGTCCGCACGCTTGTCGTTGGGCTAATTGCTTGGGGTGTATTTTTATACGGTGTGGTCGTAAAGCTTGGTCGCACCTCTGAGCTTAAGCGCATTTCATCTAACAACCCATCAAATCGGGCAAGTGGTTTACCATATTCACGCCCGCCATATCCTGTGCCAACGAGTACATCACGATTGCTTGTGGCAACACTAAAGGATTTTGTCAAAGATCCGTCTAGGGCGCCATCAATATATATTTTCATGGTAGATCCATCGTAGGTTGCAGCAATATGATGCCAATTAGTATCAAAAGTATTTGTGTTAGATTGTACATAGCCGTTATCGCCCCATGTCCAGACATTGGCATCTACATTTGCGCTAGAACCCGTCCCAGCATATAGCTTGCCTTTATACGCACTAAAGGAACGAACTTCTTCTACCGTATTTGCCCATGAGCCATTAGTGCTATTCCCACCAATTTTGCTCCAATTTGTACCATCGTATTTCCAAACTTCGCCATCGCCCGTGCTACTACCAAGTCCAGCTATTAGTTCACCATTATAGCTTGCTATGGTACGGACACGTTCATAAGTGCCAGAAACCCAGCTATTATTAATATCGTCACCGCCAATTTGTATCCAGGCTGTGCCGTCATATTCCCAGACTTCTGCATCATCTGCACTGTTTCCTAGCCCCACGTAAAGTTTATTATTAAATGGCATCATAGATTCAACCTGCTCATGCATATTAGTGGTAGTTGGGTCCCAGCTGCCAAAAACACCGTCGCCACCGATTTTTGTCCAAACCGACCCGTTCCAGCGCCATACTTCTGAATCACCAGCACTCGCACCTAAACCAACGTAGAGTTGCCCGTTTAATACACCCATGGCACTTACGCGTTCATAATTTGTCGTCCAACCATTGTTTTTACTATCACCGCCAATATGTGTCCATGATGATCCATCCCATTGCCATACTTCGGCATCATTGCCACCATTACCAAGCCCGGCATATAAGTAACCACCAAAACTAGCTAACGAATTTACTTCTTCGTAATTATTAGCCCAACCGCCATTATCGCCATCGCCACCGATTTTCGTCCAACTCGTGCCAGTAAGCTCCCAAACCTCACCGTCCCCTGTAGACGCACCCAGACCAACATATAACTTACCATTATGGCTACTCATAGAAGATACCCATTCATACGTATTTGGGTCCCAGCTGCCATTAACACCTTGGCCACCAACAAGCTCCCAGCCATTACCATTTGTACGCCATACTTGTGCAGAACCTGCTGCAATACCAAGCCCAGCGTATAAATAATCACCAGCTACTTGCATGACTTCTACTGAACCTTGACCATAATATCCCCAACTATTATTGAGGTGTTGGCCACCTAGAACTGTCCAGCTACTACCATTGTACGAATATAAATAACCACCACCTCTGGCGTCATATAAACCAGCATAAACCTTACCCATACTAGACGTAAGGGCAAATACGCTGTCACCTTCGTTAGTGGACCAACTACTGTTTACACCATCGCCACCGATTTGGCTCCAGGTTGTACCGTTATACTCCCATAGCTCACCATCGCCATTTCCACTGCCTAGACCGGCATATAATACTGACCCATCATTCGCCAAGCTATATACTGATTCGTAATTTGTATTCCAGCTGCCACTTACACCGTCGCCACCGATTTGGCTCCAGGTTGTACCGTTATATTTCCAGACTTCTGCGTCTGTCGTGCCGTCACCTATGCCTGCATAAAGCTGACCACCCATGTAGCTAAGCGAGCGCACTGATTCGTAACTTGTATTCCAGCTGCTACTTACCCCATCGCCACCGATTTTCGTCCAAGAGCTACCGTTCCAACGCCATACTTCTGCGTCGCCTGTAGAATTACCAAGCCCAGCATATATGTTCGTTCCATCGTCTGTTAACGCATAAACACTTTCGTAACCACCAGCCCAGCCACTATTGATGCCGTCGCCACCGATTTTCGTCCAAGAGCTACCGTTCCAGCGCCATACTTCTGCGTCGTTAGCACTCGCACCAAGCCCTGCATATAACTGGCTGTTTACAAAGCGTAGGGAAGGGACGTTCTCAAAAGTAGATGCTCCCCAACCACTATTGATACCGTCGCCACCGATTTTCGTCCAAGAGCTACCGTTCCACACCCAAACTTCGCCATCGCCAGCTGTGTTACCAAGCCCAGCGTAAATATTTGTTCCATCTGTAGCAAGCGAGGTTACTTCTTCAAAGGTCTGGTCAACCCAACCATTATTGATGCCATCGCCACCAATCATCGTCCATGCAGCTCCGTCCCACCGCCATACTTCAGCATCGGAAACACTATTACCGATACCAGCATAGACCGTGTTACCAATGGCCACCGTACTAGATACCAACCGTTTGCCACCGACATTCCAGCCACCACCTGCTTGTGTCCAGTCTGTAGCATTTGCATTTGCTAGCTCATACGTTAATTTACCAGTTTCATTATCAAAATACACTTGGTAGTCACCTTTGTCTATGACAGCATTGCGCCTATCGCTACTACTTACAGTAAAATTATTATTGAACTTTACCCAGCTTTCGATACTTTGCTGTTGCCCAAGCTGTAAACTCGGACTATTCGGCACAGAGATACTAGTGTCTGTACCGTTTAAACTAACTGCGTTATTTAGATTGCCCGATGCAAAGTTACCATTACTGAGTGTTGCATTGTTGGCATTACTAGAGCTGTCTCCTATAAATGCACCCCCAGACTCATCAAAATGATACAAAGCATTTGTTTGTGCGTCACTAGTATAATTTTGGGCTTTTAAGCGAGCTGCGCCAGATACAACTTCTATCCCATCGTCGTAACTATAGTCTGCAGCGTTGGTAAGATCCCAATCGTGCAAAATATCTGGAGCAGCCCGCAGCGGTGACTGCATAAGGAGTGTCACTATTAAAAAAGCGCTCAGTATACCCGTAGCATTTCTGGTGTGTGGTCTGAACTTCCATGTATCCCACTTTTGCAAAGCAGGGTAACGAACAAGCAACTTGGCGCGAAGAGGTTTTGTGTAATGGAGTCGTATATAGCTTATACACTTGGCTATAAGTACATACGATTTAATAATCGCTACACTAAAATACCGTAAAAATAACATGCTAAAGTGCTGTATAGACCTCTTGATAGATGTATACAATTTTCGTATTTTTTTACGATTAATATTTGTAGTTTTTATGATTCCCCTCCACAAAGAATATCTAGGTAAAATTATACCACATAAAGCATGAGCATGTAACCCTTTGAATCAACGATACTACAGTGTTTTTTTAGACGGTAAAATACCAACGATAATAAAACCAAATGGCACTATCAGGCCTATCGCCGCCCACAACACTGCATTGCCGGCATCACGGCCACGTTTTAAGAACAGTACCAAACTAACATAAAAATAGGCGAACGCTAAAAATATTAAACCTATCACAGCCATGAAGACAGCTGCATCATTAACATTAGATTCAAGCACCATCGCAGCTAAAAACACTGCCAATAAATAGCCCACATAAAGTACGATGATAGTCTTCCAATACGTAGCCCTGTTGATTCTTCCGTATGGAGAAAGTAGTGTATTCATTTGTATAATCATATCACTTAATAGTTTTTGTTTATATGTATGATAGTTTTGCCAAAAAATATATATAGAGGGTAGGGGGCCGATTGCTCGGCCGCCCTATAACCCGTACTCTGTGCTAGACTTCAGCGTCTAGCTCTCGGATGACGACAAAGTCCAGATCACTGAATTCGACCCACCCTGGGTCCGAGCCGTAATCTTTCTTGACTCGTTCCCGGAAAGCCTTGGCCACGTTCTTCTTATAATTTTTGTGGCCTGCAAGCGCTCGTTGCATCACTTGGTCGGTGATGCGCATACGCATCGCTGAAGTACAACTGTTGTCGTGAAAAACATCATACAGCGTGCTGGTACTTCTTGGCACCAGAACCACCGCCTAACATAGGTAGGAGTACAACACAATTTGTGTCAGGCTATTTATACCATTAATTGTGGCGCTAGCCAAGCACAAGCGCTAGTAGTTGCGGTGGTAAGTCAGTAACCTGTCGTTTATAATAAGCACTATCATGGATACCACATCACCTAAAAAAATCATCATTGTAGAAGATAACATGGATCTAGCAGAAATATATCGCACTCGGTTAGAGCTGCTCGGCTTTCAATGCTATATAGCATATAACGGTATTACGGCACTTTATTTTATTCAAAAAGAAATACCAGATTTAGTACTGCTAGACCTAATGATTCCAGATATAAGTGGTGGGCAAGTACTAGAAACCATGCGTAACAGTAGCTGGGGTAAAAATATCAAGGTACTTGTAGTATCTAACCTTAACGAAACAGAGGCACCATCAAATCTACGGCAACTCGGCATAGTTGGTTACCAGGTCAAAGCCAATATGTCTATGGATCAAATAGATAAACTTGTCATAGACGCACTTACGCCTGACCAGCCAGAGCCTCAAACTACCACTCCGCCCACAATAGGTTAATAATTCTTCACATATGTATTCCCAATAGTTCTATACTTTTTTGCAAGGTACTTAGAAATAACACCATTTCATCCACCCTTAACACCTACTTTAATCAAAATACATATATTTACGACGACCGTGTTAAATTTATGTATTTTTATAATTTTTTTACTAGGCTGGAATGAGGGTGCTTTTAAGGTAGTAAGTTTGTTATTATTACTGTTTTGTTATATTATATACTTTTAATATGGTGGTTTGTACAGTTATTTAGTTATGAATGAAGACAGGATATATGAAAGGTTTCGTAAACTTTCAGGCAAGCAAAGACAAATAGCTGCCAATAATATTGGTGAATGGCAAAAAATAGGGGAATCTCACCGCAATTTCGGGAAAGCAATTTTAGACTATGCTTATCCACATAGTCACGAACGACGAGATACGAATGCACTCCCTCTTCCGGCGCATCATTTAGTAAGCAGTTTATACCAAGATATCGCAGAAGGAGCACCAGTTACAAACCGCGTGAGACGTCTGGTTGGTAAGGTACTTTTACCCTCACTTGGAATACACCTGCCAGAAGCTACTCTGCAGACTGAAACTGCAAAAACTAATTATCGCTATTGCTCAGCGGCAGAAATTGGCTTTATAGACTGTCTAGACCAAATTAATGATACAGAAGACCTGGGCCAAAGTAGGACGAGCGTTTACTTCTATGACGAGGTCCCAATTATCTTTAGGAAATCACATGATGAGCCAACGGCATTAATGCTAGAAGACGCAAGCATAGATGGTCTTTATGTACCACAAGGTACTATAGTCGGAGTCGGACCAGCCATGAACACTCAGCCTATAGGTAAAAAAGATTTTATAGGTAATTGTGGCGTTTGGTCATTAGAAGCGTATGACGTTGAAGAAATCCATATAACTCCTGGGCGATTAAGCCCTTGGGCGCACAAACATTCAAGCGGATTAAAACCACTCTTTGGTGTGAATAATCCACGCAAAAAAGTCGTTAATCCCCGTAGATCAGGTCTGGTAAATAGTCTGCGTTTGTCTGACTTTAAAAAATCATCAAAAAAGTTAAGAAAAAAACTGACTATTTAACTATAAATCATAATTGGCATGTTTATTTAATAGCTAATATTTAATTAAGTATTTATGCGTTGGTAAGAACTGTCTGCTAATAAATACCCAAGTGTTTACACCATCAAACGGCTAGAGGCTCGTTTTGGTGCTGGAGTAATTATAATATGCTGGGTTGTTTTTTTGGTTTTGGCGACTGTTAAATCACCATAACCAAGTATAGTTGGTAATTGGCGCCATATACGTATTGCCGTTTTTACTGCAAAGGTGAGCGCAACAGTAGTACTTAACGCGATTAAGCCCATAAGCAAGAATGTAAAACTGGTTAAAAATGATACTATTAAACCTGTTATAAAAAATTCACTTACCATAAGCCCTACATGGTGAAACCCTATATGTTTATTCTTGTGCTTATTCATAAACAAATAATATAACTAAATGAAAGAATGCGCAATATCACCGCAAATAGACAAAACTATCACTGCTAATCTGCCTACTTCTTATACAGAAGCACATCGCGCGTTAAAATAGTATAAATTTATACCAAAGTATTACAAGAAAAAAGCCGAACATATAGTCCGAATATTTTTTATGGCTGAGCTCTGTGGTCTAGTAAATTATTCTCTTCTGTTTTGACGTTTTTCTACAAATATGAACAAAACGAGTAGCAATAGGGCAATCCCTGCACCTACAAAATAGTACTTAATCCCTATATTATCTGGACTTGAAGAATTTCTACCAGATATAAAGTAGTACGCAATATAGGTCAATACCAATATAAGATTACTCCCATAAATATCTATTGATAAATCGTAGAACATTTCTCTTATCCTGCTTGGTACCTCCATAAAGCCGAATGATTTTTCATCTTTATATTTAAGTATAGTGCCTGTAAGCAATATATAAATAAATGCGCTAATTCCAGATATTGAAAACAAGCCTTTAAAAAAACTCCAAAATCCCGAATCAATAAATGCCAATAAAGCTATCGTCGTTGCTATGATCCCGAAAGCAATTGTTATCCTTTGTTCTTCTGTTTTATTGAGTTGATTATCTTTCATGATAATTAGTTTAATTATTCTATTTTCGCTGATTTTTCTAAGTTGTGTTTCATACATAAAAGCCTGATATTCTTCGAAGTCAAACTGGTGCCCCCTTTTGAGAAAGGTAACTCATGGTCAAAGTGGAGATTTTCTGATGAACCACACAGAACACACTGTCCGTTATCGCGTTTCCATACTTCTTGCTTTACTCTACTAGGAATAACTCGGGTATGCTCGATATCTTGATTGCCTAAATCATTATTTATACTTTGGTTTTTCGATAATTTTAGAATAAATCTATAGACGTTACGCCCGTTATCAAAAACTTGCATATAATCGATCAGCTCAAAGACACCTTTTAACGACCAAACACCAGGTAATATTTTCTCGTATATCTTAACTAACTCAGGTTTTGCACCACCTTTTTTGAAATTATTAACAGCTTTAATAAACAAGCCGTTTTGCGTTGGTTTTCCAGAAGGAAGTGTGGCAATTTGATCTTCAAACTTTGGATTATGAGTATATGTCTTTCTTGAAACATCGTGGCCTTCATACTCTACAGTAATACCATCATCATGAATCCTGTCAGTATACTGAGCATTTGATCGTTGCGACATCAGGACTACTGAATATTTAGGATTTAATCTGAAATTCATACCTCGCTGTAAAGTCTGTACATTCTCAATATCACACATTTCTCGATATGAAATAACATCGTCTCTAATAATCAAATCTTTGGACACCTGGGTCTCCTTTGGTGCAATATTTGGCTAGGGTGGAGGGATTCGAACCCCCGAATGCCAGGACCAAAACCTGGTGCCTTACCACTTGGCCACACCCTATTAATAGCTAATAGATTTAGCTGTAGTAGTATACCTTTTTTCAAAGGCTTGCGCAACGTCGCATAAATGAAGTTAATTTTGTAATATATATATTATTATTGTATAATTGACTTTATGGCGAATATATTATCATGGCACATTAAAGCAGCCTGTGACGGCACATTTGATGATCGGCCATTTGATAGTCACCTAAGAGAGCAAAAAGCTTTTATTAAAGAATTCTGCGATGGGTGCGTGGTTAGGGATTTATGTTTATTAGACGCGATCGAGAATGATAACCCACCTGGGGTTTGGGGTGGAATGACTTTAGCAGAAAGAGAGAAACTACTAAGAAGATCAAAGAATGCTTTAGGCATAGTGTCAGTAAGAACTACTCAATCTTAAAGATATGCAACCACTAGTTGTGTTGCTTAGTTGCGGCATTTTGTATAAACGTGCACAATACAAGTGTGAGAGTCATTAGCAATATAACAAAATTCTTGTACCAAAAAACTGTTAAACCGTTACTTTTTACCATTAACCCAGAAAAAGTGCATGACACCACATTGCTAGCTGCTAGCACGAGCGGTAAAATAGCACCGCTACGGTGGCTTGTTAAAAAGTCCTGGAGCTACCGCGACTCTTCGCTCACACAAACAGTTGATGGTATTTATTATGAAAATCCTATTGGACTAGCGGCAGGGTGGGATAAAGATGCGAAAGCAATTAGTCTTATGGAACCAATTGGTTTTGGGTTTAACGAAGTAGGGTCAATCACGCAACATCCCTATGCTGGTAACGAAGGTACACGGCTCTGGCGCTTACCTAAATCCAGTAGCATTGCAGTATATTATGGTCTTAAAAACCAAGGTGTAGATACGATAGCACCGAGGATCGCTAAGACGAACAGCACAATACCGGTAGGTACAAATATAGCCCGCACAAATTCACCTAACTGCGACGATGCTGCGTCAATAGAAGATTATGCATATTCATTCAAAAAACTCTCGCACATCGGCGACTATTTTACGATTAATGTTAGTTGCCCCAACACATTTGGTGGCCAACCATTCCATGATAAAAAACGACTCGACCTACTATTGTCTAGGTTAGATACAATCAAGACGAAAAAACCTGTTTACATTAAGCTATCACCGGATATTACGTTCAAAGAAAGACAAGCCATCGCTAAATTAGCTTTTACACACAATGTGCAAGGATTTATATGTGGTAATCTGACTAAAAATAGAACCTTACGCAGTATTTATGATGAAAATATACCAGATGTGGGGGGTCTAAGTGGCAAGGTTGTAGAGGAATTATCTAATAGACTTATCAGCGATATGTACACGCTTACCAACGGCCAAAAAACAATTATTGGTCTTGGTGGAGTATTTAGCGGCAAAGATGCCTACAAAAAAATTACGCTTGGAGCGAGTTTGGTTCAGCTTATCACCGGGCTTATTTACCAAGGACCACAATGCGTAGGTGATATTAACAAAGAACTTGCCTGTACTTTAAAAAACAATGGCTACAACAACGTACAAGAAGCAGTTGGCACCGCTCACAATCACTAGCAAACGACACGTACTACACAAATTTAATGCGACGTAACATAGGCCGTGTAGCTGTACTATTTTACTGATTATTTTGATTTACGCTTTGGTTTTACAAAGTCATAGAATGTAAGAAACTTAGTTCTATTGACATCTGCAAAGGCTGCGAGTGGCTTGGTGCTTAAATCAAACTTCATGGCTGCTAATCTAAAAAAGAACACAAGCCCTATAGCCACCCATGCAGCAATTTGGGCATTGATTTTTAATACTGTGGCTAAGAACAAAAATAGTGTGACACCTGCCAAAGCAGCCGCTGCATAGTACTGACCCGGGAAGAAGATAACGGGTTCTTTTTTGGTAAGAATATCACGCAGTAAACCACCGCCTGTTGCAGATATTAGCCCTACAAGTACCGCCGATATAAACCCAAGCCCAGCATTAATGCTCATCTGCGCTCCTATAACACCATAGATACCAAGCCCAAGTGCGTCTGCTACAAAAAACACTCCATCCCACTTTTTCACCAAATGATAAAACACCGTACCAACAACTACTGCCAGTAAAATGGCAACCAAAAAACGGTTATCTTGCAAAAACAGTGGGGGACCTTGCTGCAAAAAAATACCATCGCGTATTAAGCCACCACCAGCCCCGGCGACAGTCGCAAGAATAATCACACCAATAATATCGTACTGCCGCTTTGTTGCCAGTATAACGCCAGTTAAAGCGAACAAAAATGTTGCCAATAAATTATAAGCAAGCGGAAATTCAAACTGGCCAACTAGCTCGTTCATTATTACTTTTTAGATTTGCTTTTTACTATCTTTTTGGGTGCCGATTCTGTTACGGTGCGTACAACTCGTTGTGGGAAGGGTATTTCTATGCCATTGTCATCAAACGCATCTTTAATTCTCATTCTAAATTCGCTGGCTGCAGCCCACTGTTTACCAGGTTTAACTTTACCTTGTGCCCGAAATGTCTGTTGTGATTCATCAAAACGAAGCATCGTTTGATACTGCACTGGCTCTATGAATATTTGCTTCCAATCTTCTTCGCTGGCTATTTGTTCACCTGTCTTATTAACAATATCTTTAATGGCATCCATATCAGCATCATAAGCAACACCCAGTTCGACATTCACAACAGAATAATCATAGGTTTTATTAATAATAGAGCGCGCCAAACTATGGGGCACAATATGAATATTGCCATCAATATCACGTAGTTTAATGGTGCGCAAGGTTATTTCCTGAACCGTACCGCTGTGATCTTGATCTATGGTAATAACATCCCCGACACGGTATTGATCTTCTACAAGTGCCATAAAACCAACGTACAAATCCATAATTATATCTTTGCCGGCTATGCTAAAAAAGATACCAACAGCACCAGCACCAGTGAGTAATGCGGCAGTATTAACATTAAAGTGTCCTAGCAGTACAAATATAAATATTATCCAAACGCTTACCGCCGCTAAACTCTTAAAGGCTCGGGCAAGGGTATTAAGCCGTTTCTTATTTATACTTCTACCCCTGTGTTGGGCAGATTTATACAAGCGTGCAAAATATTGTTCTATAAAAATATGTATGACACGCCGAACAATCAGGGCAATAATGAAAGCTACCGCTAGGTAAATTAACTCTTTGATAATACTGTTTAGTGTTATGTCCATGCTTATGATTATAGGGCATTATGCTAACTTATCTGTCATAAATTGTAAAACTGTATAAAATATAGCTATATGAGTAACCCAAAAACTCCTACATTAAATGCCGCCCAACAACAAGCCGTAGACACAACTGAAGGCCCCGTTATGGTTATAGCTGGACCCGGCACAGGTAAAACTCAGCTGCTTGCAAGTCGGGTGCTCCATATTCTACAAAATAACCCTAGCTTGTCACCGGCCAACATATTATGCCTAACGTTTACAGAAGCTGGCCAAATAGCCATGCAAAAACGGCTTATAGAACTGATGGGTGAAGCTGGTGCCCATGTTGCTGTACACACATTCCACAGCTTTGGCTCAGAAATAATTAATACTCATCCAGATTACTTTTTTAACAATGTTCAGTTTACTCCCGCCGACGATCTGAGCATACACGAAGTTATTACCAGCGTTTTAGATGCGTTACCCGCACGGCACCCACTCACCGCAAAACACGAAGGAGACTATGCATTAATAGGCTCTATAAAAAGACGCATACAAGAATGCAAAAAAGCATTAACACCAGATGAACTTGCAGGCGTTATTAGCGATGGCGATGCGTTTGTTCGTTACATAGAACCAGCTATTATTGATACTTTTGGAACAAATGTTTTTACAAAAAAACAGTTTCCTCAGGTTGCAGAGCTGCTAGAAGTAGGGCTTGCATACAACAATTCATCAAAGATTATCACGGGTATAAAGCCGCTTCACGTCGTATTTAACGAATCACTTGCGGCGGCCTATGGAACCGCCATTGAAGAAGATTCAACCAAACCACTGACTGTTTGGAAAAAAGATTGGTTTGCAAAAGACGTATCTAAAAAACCCATATGCAAACAGCGTGTAGTATTAGAAAAATTAGCAGCATTTGCTGAAGTCTATAGCAACTACCAACACGAACTACATAAACGCCGCTTATTTGATTTTGATGACATGATTATGCAAGCAGTCAATAGCATCGAAACCCGTGGAGATTTAGCCTATGAACTGCAAGAACAATATCAGTATTTGCTAGTTGATGAGTTCCAAGACACGAATGTTGTGCAAATGCGTTTGCTGCGCGCCCTTGCAGATGCACCGGTACACGAAGGCTTGCCAAACGTTATGGTAGTAGGGGACGATGATCAAGCCGTATTTGCATTTCAAGGTGCAGAACTATCTAATATCCTTAATTTTACAGAAACATATCCCAGCGCAATGCAAATAACACTCACTGAAAACTACAGAAGTAGCCACAATATCTTGCAGGCAGCACGAGCTGTAATTACCCAGGGCGAAGATAGATTAGAAAATTACGTGAAGGGCATAGATAAAACACTACTACCTAATGCTACCTTTGCTACTGCGCCTCGCAGCGAGCGTTGGCTATTTGACATTCAAGCCCACGAATACGAATACGTCGCGAAACATATTGCAGCGCAGATTAAACAAGGTACGGTGGCAAGCGATATTGCCGTCATTGCACGTGAACACAAACAACTCGAGGCGCTCTTGCCATACTTATTTGATACCGATGTACCAGTAGCATACGAACGCCGCGAAAATGCCCTAAATAATCCTCAACTTAAAGAATTACTCGTTCTTGCGAAAGTAGTCTACTACCTAAGTATAGACAAACCACAGGTAGCGAACGAGCTGATGCCAGAACTCCTAAGTGCCGATTATTGGCAATTACCAGCGACCGAGATATGGCAGATAAGCCTTGCAAGCAGGCAAATAAAGACGGAGTACGAAGCAAACAAATTATGGTTACAAATCATGCTCACAGGCACAGTAAAACAAAAAAATATTGCAAGATTTTTGCTAGAAGCTGCCAAATTGTCTATTAATAGTAGTTTAGAGGAAATTTTAGATGTGCTCATAGGTAGCACAGATGCGTTCGTGGCTGACAGCGCTGAATCAGAAGCAGTGGAAACAGCATCATCTCCAACAATTGCATCGCCCTTTAAGTCGTACTATTTCAGTGATACAAACTTACAAAACAAGCCGCAGGCGTACTTAGAACTACTTGCTGCACTTAGCGCCGTACGCTCGAGCCTGAGATCGTACAAACCTGATATCACTCATAGCTTGCAAGATTATATACATTTTTGCGATTTAGCCAAAAAAGCACACGTTTCTATACCAGTGAAAATGATGCACGCTACAGGTAAGGATCCGGTTAACTTATTATCTGCCCACAAAAGCAAAGGACTTGAATTTGATACCGTATATATTCTGTCTGCTACCCAATCTATATGGAACAGTAAGGGGAGGGGTGGAGGTATTAGTTTAAGCCCCAACCTACTAAGTATTGCTCATAGTCCTAACCCAGATGATAATTTGCGATTGTTTTATGTCGCTATGACACGTGCTAAGCGTCATTTATTTATGAGTAGTTTTATGACAAGTGATACCGGCAAAGAAATGATCCCGTATGCCCCACTAGAAGAAAAGACAGTCCAAGCAATCATACAATCACCTGTAGAACCTATGGCTATGCCTTCTACCCCACATGACATATTATTTCGCGCAGAACGTCACTGGCACGATAAACATCTATCTGTGCCTCAAGCTACTTTAAAAGATCTATTACAAGACCGTATTAACCGTTATACATTAAGTGCTACTCATTTAAATAATTTTTTGGATGTGCCAAACGGTGGGCCTCATAAGTTCTTTTTACACAATTTCCTTCAATTTCCATCTGCAATGAGCCCGAGCGCTAGTTTTGGTAGCGCCATGCATAGTACACTCGAATATATGCATAGCTATGTAGTAAAACATGGCTCATTACCTGCGTTAGCGAAAAGCGAATCGTTTATGGCATCTAGTTTACAAAGAAAGGGTTTAGCACCAAACGAGTACGATAAATATCACACCCAAGCCATCAATGCGCTGAATGCGTTATACGCTCAACGCTCACATGAGTTTACCCCCAAACAATTACCAGAACAAGATTTTCGTAGGCAGGGTGTACGAATTGGCGACGCTTTATTAACAGGCAAGATAGACGTGCTTACCGTCACCAAACATTCGGCAACTGTTACAGATTATAAAACCGGCACAAGTAGCACGACCTGGAATGCGCAAGGTCAAACGAACTACGCTAAACAAAAATTACATCGCTATAAACAACAATTATACTTTTATAAACTGCTTGTGGATGGATCACGAACGTGGGGCGAACAGGGTATTCGCGCTACTAAAGGTGAACTAGTGTTTGTAGAACCAAACCAACAAGGCTCGCTCGATAGCTTGTCGCTTGACATCACAGATGAACAAGAACTTACCAGGTTGCGGAAAATCATTGCAAGTGTATGGCGATGTATCGTAAATTTAGATTTTCCAGATATTAGTGTGTTTAGTGAAGATGCCAAAGGCATTACCGAATTTGAAGATTGGCTTATAGCAAACAAATAAAAATAACGTGGCACTGTATTGATGGCCACGTTATTAATATACGTTAAAGCTTATTTGTGATTATTTCTTCTTTTTTGCAGGAGCTTTTTTCTTAGCTGCAGGCTTTTTTGCAGGAGCTTTTTTAGTAGCTGTTTTTGCGACACTTGGCTTTGCGGCAGCCACAGCAGTCGTCTTTTCGACTTCTTTTTTGCCAAACATTGGTACAACAACGTACGCTACCAACGCAGCAGCAACTAGATAGCCCACAACTGGTGCACCTACATAGGTAACTGGATCAAAACTTCGTACTGCAACTGCAACAGCAGGGTTTAGTAACGAATTTGATGCTAAACCAGATACGGTTAAACCAATAAAGAGGCCTGCTCCAGCAGTGAAGGCTAATTGATACCCTTTAAGTTTTTGAGCTACAGCACCGGTAAGTGCCAAGCCAAAGATAAAGGCACCAAGTGCTTCGGCTGCTGCTACGTTCCATTCTACGGTAGCTGTCGTAGCATTTGTTAGTGCTCTTTCAGTTAAATACTCATACAGTTGCCATGCAGCAAAACCTGCGAGCATTTGAGCAGCAATATAGCCAACTGCTCTTAGCGCAGTGATTTGACGAATTGCAAACATACCAACGGTAACCGCTGGATTTACATGCCCACCTGAAATTTTTGCAAATGCGCTGACGAATACAGCCACCGTCACACCTGCAGCAAGTGCAGTAAAGAATGGAAACCTATACAGGCTTACACTCAGTACAACGAGTGCGAGTGTCAGTGTGCCAAAAAACTCCACCAACAGCGCAGCAACATGTCGTTGCTTAATCATAAGAGAACCCTCCTTACATTTATATATACCCTTACAATAAAAAGAATATCAAAAAAAAGCAATACCTAATAGGGGTGGCTACCTGTAGCGATTTTGTTGTAAAAAGTATATAGTTATAGTGTACGTAGAGATATGCGAGGACAAGGCATGGCTAAGTCAATCTATGGAACATTTGTACCACCCGCAGAACTGCTCTTAGAATACGATAATAATCGCCATAGAGCCCACATACCCATGCCTCGGGATAGCACTGAAACGATTGAGCCAGCACCACCAGCACATTACTCTGCTGAACTCATAAGCACCTCACTAGACGGGCCGACGTCGCAAGACATTACTCGCTTTTTAGATACGTATTACACAGTAGAAAGTGCACCAAAAATAGGTGCGTTTTTACTACGTTTATTAGAAATAACTCGTGCCATCCCTAAAGAACACGTTATAGAAGACACAAAGCAACGTCACGATCAAATTATGGCAGCCGAGCAACTTTTAATAGATTATGAACTCTTTATAGACGAAACAACCGGTATGTTTGACCAAAAGCGCTTTAATGAGCTTATTACTCAAGAGCTCGGCGAACACATTATCGCTTTATACCCAATTACTCGTATTTTACAACGTGCAGTCATAACCGCTCACGAACAGGGTACAGCAGATAAACAGCATAGTCTTACAAATATCTATAGGTTAGTACTCATAGCTATAGCAAAACAACGGGGTATTTATAACTCTGATCAAACAACGAAGCCTTAGTACCAAAAATGGTATGCTATAACTACCATGAGTTTTGAAGATTTTAAAAGCAAAGATAGTGTCGTCGTGGTATACACTGGCGAAGGCAAGGGTAAAACAAGTGCGAGCATTGGCTTAATGGCGCGTGCTCTTGGTGCGAATTGGAAGGTTGCCTACATCCAATTTATTAAGCACTGGCACGTTAATGAACATACGTTCATAGAAAACATTACACCTATATACGGAGACAATTTATTATTTATGAAAGGTGGGGCTGGTTTTTACAATGCAGGTGAACTAAGTGCTAAAAATGTCACGGAAAACGAACATAAAGCTATAGCGCTAAAAACATATACAGCAGCTCTTCAAGCAGCAACCAGTGGCGATTACGACCTTGTTATATGTGATGAAATAAACAATGCTGTCCATGATGGTTTACTTACTGTGCAGCATCTGCGCGAACTTTTAGAAGAACACCACCCAAAAACAAGTATCTGTGTTACCGGTAGAGATTTTCCTAATGAACTCATGCATTTTACCGATATCTCAACAAATATGACAAAGCTAAAACATCATTTTGATGATAAATATTTGGCAAATCCTGGTATAGATTACTAGCCTTGGCGCAAGTACCATATGTTATAGTAAAAAAATTAGTAATTATAAAAGTATTAAGGAGTATTATGTCGTACGAAGCAATTGCCAATTGGCATCAAGAACACCATATACCGCGCGAAATTCAGCTCGCACTTGGAAGCACTGGCACTACTAGGCAACTAGAAATTTCGCTGAGCGCTGATAGCGATTTAGAGCAAGAATAAGACACATTAGCACTCTTGACACGTAAGTGCCAAAGCAGCTACTATAGTAGAGTAGTAATTCTTTTTGGGAGATTACTACCAGACGGAGGGTTTTAGACTAATCTATGATGTATTTGCTTGCACGCCGTAGTCATGTTTTACGAGCAGTGAAGATGCAAATGTCATGATTTAACTATGAAACCTTACCAAAGAGCAGTCACGCGTTCATTGCACACGTACACGCCTATGTAGCTCCCTCCTTTGCTACTTAGATTCTAGTGAACAGCATGGTACGCCCACGGCTGCTCTTTTTTTAGTCTTTTGTTGCTAAATATACTACAAATACTTGACCTCAGCATAAGCGCTACGCTACACTAACTAACAGAACAAAAAGGGTCAAAATAAGTCGAGAGCCTCGCGGAGCCTCGACTTTTTTTGTAAGCTATATTGTTGTACTAATTACTTTTTACAGATATGTACGAGCGCTTTTTCGACAAACTGTGGTTCATTTATCAACGATTGGAGTGGTATTTTTTGAACACGACAATTGTTCGGTAACTCACCTGAAATGTCGCCACCTTTTAAATACAACAGGCCGTTGGGTACCTTATTTTGAGACGATTGCCTGATGCGCTGGTGCACCCATCCCCACATGACATCAAGCCGCGTAACTGCTCTCGAAACAACGTAATCATATTGATCATGTATTTCTTCTAAACGTATATGTTCTGTCTGTACATTGGAAAGTCCTAGCTCCGCAGCAATAGCATCTACTACTTGTAATTTTTTTCGCGTGCTATCTACAAGTACAAATTGGGTGTTGGGAAACAGTATCGCCAAGGGGATACCTGGCATGCCACCACCCGTGCCTGCGTCAAGCACACGATCTTGGGCACTAAATTCTATATATTTTGCGATAGCCAAACTATGCAGAATATGATTTGGGTAAAGCAGGTCTATATCTTTTCTAGAAATAACATTAATTTTTGCGTTCCAATTATGATATAACGCACCTAACGCTGCAAGCTGTTGCTGCTGCACGGCACTCAAGTGCAGAAAATGCTTTAGAATGTTATCCATATATTTTAATTCCTTTGCAAAGATATACGCACGCCTTTGCGTAACTGTACCTATTGTAGCTCATTTGTCCCTACCGTAAGATATAATCAATGCATTCTTCTAAAGCGCCTATTCAAACACCCCCAAAATCAAGAGCAAAGCTGCTGCTTAGTAGCGTAGCGATTGTAGGGGGACTTGCTGCAATAGTACTCATATCTGGGATAGTCCGCGTATTACCTCAACAAAAAAGTGTAGAGCTGCCACCCAAGCCAGGTTTTTATTTGGTGAGTCACGTATTTGATGGTGATACAATTTCAGTCAAAATGGACGGTCGTGAAGAGAAAGTCAGACTTATTGGTGTGGACACACCAGAGACAATCAAACCTAACAGCCCCGTAGAATGCTATGGTGTTGCTGCCAGTAATAACTTAAAGTCACTGCTTAGTGCTAAAACGGTACGGCTAGAATCTGACCCTATTAACCAAAACCGTGATCGCTATGACCGCCTACTTCGCTATGTGTACACGCAAGAGGGAACACTAGTAAATGAGCAAATTATTCGCGAGGGATTTGGCTTTGCGTACCTTAGTTTTCCATTTACAAAAGCTGAAGAATTCCGTCTCGCCCAAGTAGATGCTCGCCAAAACAATCGTGGCGTTTGGGGCGGGCAGTGTGACATTACCAACCCTAATGGTGACCGCCCAAAAACGAACGAACTTTAGCGGCGTAGTTTACGCATAAGCTCGTATGCAAACGTTACAAGATAAAACGCATAAACCGCCCACACCGTCGCCACCCAATATAGAGCCCGTTTTGGCCACGCTAAAGGCGGCACTCGTGTAGCAAGCTGGTAGCGTGGGTGCTCTTTGTCTAAACGCTTTAAAAGTTGTAGCATCAGTCCATACTTACGATACCTAGCATATTCAAACATCGCTTTCATCTGCACCGATACAGTTAATTGCCTCGTTACTAAGACCCGCCCGCCAACACTGGCTATAGCAAGGCTCACATCTTGGTCTTCGTGCACAGCCATATCGTTATTTATGAGGTATTTTTTCGCCTTGTGCCAGTATTGTTTACGGATCGCCATATTCGCCCCCCATAGCACAGGGTATGCGAGGTACGCTTTTGTAAATGCAAAGTAGCTCCACGCCCATAAGAGTGATATTTTTGGAATAAATTCATAACGCGATACGCCATAGCCACTAAATCCAGCCACATCAGGGTGCGCAACCGCGAGTTGCTGTAGACGTTCTATATATGTTGGTGGTAATACTGTGTCAGCGTCTATACGCAGCAAAATATCACCAGTTGCCATATTAAGCCCAGTATTACGCGCATAAGTTAAGCCCTGTTTAGGCTCGTGCAGTATTTTTACGTTTTTATAGCGCCGAGCGATTGCCATAGAACCATCTGTGCAATTATTATCTACAAATAGTATTTCATGAGGTGTAACAGTTTGAGCTTGCAACGCACCTAAGCACGCTTTGACATACGGTTCGTCATTATACACTGGTACAACAACAGATATAGTTGGTGGTTTTGCACTCATTATCGTTAGCTCTTATTGTACCATGTATAATAATAGGTATTACCACTATGAATACGAAAAAACATCCCAAGCAAGCAAGTAAAAAAAGTGCCTTTAAACGCGCGTTCGCTGCATTTAGGTCACTTTCTGTATGGAAGAAATCGTTACTGATTATTATCATTTTTTGTATAGCTTTTGTAGCACAAGCCTACGCGATAGGTTATTGGTACCAAAAAAAGCACAGTAGCGAGCCAATAACATTTGGTGTTACTTTTATCCCTAACTACGCTCGCTTTTTTGAGCTTGACCCACAAGAAACAATGCTCGCCCTGCGCGATGACCTTGGTTTTAAACGCTTTCGGTTAGTTAGCTACTGGAAAGATATAGAAAAGTCACCAGGCCAGTATGATTTTAGTGAACTAGATTGGCAATTTGAAAAAGTCAATGAAGTCGGCGGTGAAGTGTCGCTGGCGATTGGTTTACGACAGCCACGTTGGCCAGAGTGCCACGCACCACAGTGGGTAAAAGCAGAAGATAAAGATGTATGGTACCCACAACTAAAGCAGTTTATGCAAGCTGTCATAGAAAGATACGGCGACAACCCAGCCCTTACAAGTTATCAACTAGAAAATGAGTTTTTCTTGGGTGTATTTGGTGAATGCGGTCATTACGGTGCCGAACGAGAACGCCTCATAGACGAATTTAATTTTGTGAAAAATCTAGACCCTAATACGCCAATAATATTAAGCTATGCCAATAACTACTTTGGTGTTGCGACTGGCCAACCACAGCCAGATCAAGTAGGAGTATCTGTGTATAAACGCGTCTGGGAACAAACCGTAACCAAACGCTATTTTGAATATCCGTTTCCATCGTGGTATTACAGCTGGCGAGCGGGGCTACAAGAAATCTTAACAGGCAAAGATTCAATGCTCCACGAACTCCAAGCCGAACCCTGGACACCCACCGACGTTAAAACAGTAAGTATAGAAGAACAAGACAAATCAATGAATGCCGATCGGTTACGTGAACGCATACAATATGGTGTAGCGACTGGTTTTAGAGATATCGATTTATGGGGTGGGGAGTGGTGGTATTGGCGCAAGCAAACCCAAGACGACCCAAGTCTTTGGGAAGCTGTCCGTGAAGAAAAAGCCAAAGCATTATCTACTCAGTAGTTTTTTCAAGTAAAGATATCGCGACCAATGGGTTGTTCCCACCAGCATGACCAACGCCTTTTGCCTCTGATCCAGATGTAAATCTTACAAGGCGAATAGCATCAGGATTATTACTGCTGGCTTGTACAGCGTCTAGCGCGTCTTCAAGCCCAAATGGTGCTACCATCGCGCTATTTTCTACGTAGCCAAGGGTAGTCCGTGCATCTGGCGGCAGCGCCTGGTGCGCAGCCAATAAATCTGCAGCAAATGTGCCGCGTTTCATTGCGCCAATCATCGCTAAGCTGGCTAAGCTACGTGCTTGTCTAATAAACCGTCCCGCATCTTCGTGCACGTACGTACTGTCTACGAGTTCAATCAGGGCTTGCCAGCGCGAATCTCGCGTCGCCTGCAACCACTGTTCAGTACCGGCCTTCGAAAAATCTTTTAGTAATTGGTACATGCTGCGTTCAACCGTGTTTGGTGGCTCTAGTAGTGCGAGCTTTTTGTGATCTAGCACCCCATGACGGCTTACTTCTCCTGACAAGTCAGGTGCAATTTGTGCACCAAAGCTATACCCATAAATTGTTGTGTCTTGGCCTACTGGCAACACCTTAGCTAGAGCTTCTGCCAGGCGGGCTGCAATGAAACCTACGTTTCCAGCACGGAGCTGTGCCCGCTCTTGCCGCGTTGTACTCAGTTCGTTATGTGGGGCTACAATAACACGGCACCCCAAAACTTCTGCTATAGCGAGCGCTGCTGCGTCACGATGTGGCACCATGCCGGCTGCAAATTCCGGCACATACACAATTGTGCGTGATTCGTCATAGTCACCCCTTGGCGTAACATTATAAAGGCGAATTTGTGAACCATCAGATAGATCCACCACAGTAGGGTGTGGCACATTTAGTAATGTTCCCATGGGAATTTCATCTAGTTTCGCGCTGGTATGTTCGTCACTAATTTCTGTTGGTGGTGCATATATACCGGTTGCTGGATAATAATCTTGTGAGTAGCAGCTATTCGCTACGCTGGGTTGAGTGTTTTTCATGGTGACTTATTATAGCACAATTATATTATTTTTACAATAAGCGGAATGATTGCTACAATACATACGGTATGAAGCAAAAAAAGCCCACACGAAGTACAATTACAAATAAGAAAGCGCGGTTTGATTATGATATTAAAACCGAATACCTTGCTGGTATTGTGCTTAATGGCCCAGAAACTAAAAGCCTCCGCTTTAGCAGGGGGAGTTTGCGGGGAGCTTTTGTAACCATTAAAAATGGCGAAGCATGGCTCAATAATTTACAGATTATGCCCATGAACACTAATGCCGCACATTTAACCGAAGATCAACAAACCAGAGCCCGCAAACTACTGTTAAAAAGACGTGAATTAGCCGATATTATTGCCGCAAAAGATCAGGGGAATGCCATTGTGCCATTGGCACTCCTCACCAAAGGCCGCTACATTAAGGTGCGCATTGCCACCGCTAAGGGCAAAAAAGCTTACGACAAGCGTGCCAAAATAAAAGAGCGTGATACTCACCGCGACGCAAAACGAGATCTTAAAAAGTACCAATAAATAGCCGAAAAGCGCTACAATAGCTGTATAAACATAAGAATACAGTACGTGTGACAAAACATGAATGGTATTTAATCCTAAGCGCGGCAGTTGCACTCAAAAGCAAAGATCCCTCTACGAAAGTAGGCTGTATTATGGTAGATGCCCAGCGAGGGGATGTACTAGCACAGGGTTATAACGGTTTTCCACGCCACTGGCCAGACGAAACTATTGCCACTATGTCACGTACAGACAAATACGCACTGACTATACATGCTGAACAAAACGCCACTACCTAATGCTGCCGCGCGCAGCGCAGCACTGAATGGCTGCATTGCTTACGTTACTCATCACCCGTGTTCTGACTGCACTAAACTGATGATTCAAGCAGGAGTCGCCGAAGTTCATTTTGTCACACCGCAGCCCGAATTACGCCAACGATGGATAGATTCTTTTGATTTATCTATTAAAATGTTCAGTACAGTGGGCATTATCCATCATGAGCATAAGCTAGACATAAACGAACTTCTTTCAAAAGCTGCCGCCGGTGCACATACACCCTAACGATGCCTGCTAAATGAGTATAACTATTGACATTTATAGTATTTTGTACTATAATGGTTCTCACGCTATTTAATTAAAGTAGCGATTAAACAAAAATATCAGGCTCTTTTCTAGTGATATTCCTGGCTCATATAGTGCGCACCGACCTTGCAGTACACTAAGGTGCTCAGTTAGCGATTCAGGAACCAAAAAGAGAAACTAAACCAGGTACAAGATAGACGCTTCAACAAATGAACGAAGGTCATTGGCTACTCGGTTAGTTAAATCTAAAAATACTGTTGAACATTTCCCAGATCGCATCAGTGCTTATTGCTTGCTAAGAGTAAGCAGTGCGTGATCTGGGAAGCACAGTACCAGTCACAGAAAGGAGTCGTCCTATGCTTTGGACCATTTTGATTGTGATTTTGTTCGCAATCGGTGCATGAGATCATTAATTAACTCGCCCGAGCCCTCCGGCAACACAACATTCAAACATGAATACATACACCTTAATATGGTGTTTTTTTAATAGTAAAAATCGAGCCACGAGCCAACAAGGAGTATACTATGTATAGAAATGAGTACGGCAATGTTTTTTCCGGAAGCGAGGCCAGAGCCTAATGTGGCAGGTTCAATTTTTACTAACGAGATTACTGCCGCATTACATAACGTTATTCAACAAGTCAGAAATAACGGGTCAATTATCGCTACATGCACCATAGACAGCGATGCTTACAAGGACCCGACTCTTGTTACATTAACGTGCAAAGTAATTGGTGAAACAGCAATTACACGGTATCTAGAAGAAAAGTATTTATCAAACACATGCTCTTGAATAAGAAACTCTATTTTAAGGCTATAATTATTACATGAAGATTTACAGTTGGAATGTTAATGGAATTAGGGCGGTTGTTAATAAAGGTGCCTTTCAAGCGTTTATCGCCCAAGAAAAGCCCGATATTTTAGGCTTGCAAGAAACAAAAGCCATGCAAGGGCAAGCAGAAATTGATTTGCCTGAATATAGTGAATACTGGAACAGTGCCGAAAAAAAAGGTTACAGTGGCACGGCAATTTTTACCAAAATTACTCCAAAAAGTGTTATTTACGGCGCACCAAGCGCCATTAGCGATGGCTTTGGTAGCTTTGAAGACGCCTACGGTGATGTCTTAAAGGAAGGGCGTATCACTACCATCGAACTTGATGATTTTTATTTTGTAACCGTTTACACACCAAACACAAAAGGCGATTTAAGTAGGCTAGAGCTACGGTATCGTCTTTGGGACCCAGTCTTTTTTGAATATATTAGCCACTTAGAGCAAACCAAACCGGTCATTTTTTGTGGCGATTTAAATGTTGCGCATACCGAAAATGACCTAGCTAACCCCAAAGGCAATATTGGTAAGCACGGCTTTACTAACGAAGAGAGGGAAGGCTTTCAAAAATTCATTGATGCCGGTTACATAGATAGCTTCCGCCTATTTACGCCAGAAGGCAACGGTTATTACACATGGTGGACTCACTGGGCCAACGCTCGCGCCCGTAACGTCGGTTGGCGGATAGATTACATCATGGTCAGCCCAAGGCTAAAAAAACGGCTTAAAAGCGCACAGATACACGCCAGCGTCATGGGAAGCGACCATTGCCCAGTAAGTATAGAGATTACTCCATGATACATCTACGAATAACTACTTGCACTGAAGGGTTCGCCCTATGAAACAAGCAAAGTTTGCGGTTTTTGATATAGATGGCACGCTTATACGTTGGCAGTTATTTCATGCGATTGTTCACGAGCTTGGCAAACAAGGTTACATGGACGAAACCTCGCATCAAAAAATCAGAAATGCACGAATGAAATGGAAGAACAGAGGTAACCCTGATTCGTTTAAAGAATATGAAACTTTGTTGCTTGGGGAATACATGGTAGCGCTACAAACTATACCACCAGAACAATATCATAGAGCAGTAGAAAAAGTGTTTGACATATATAAGGATCAACTATTTGTGTATACACGCAGCCTACTTCAACAACTAAAAAAAGCGGGCTACTTGCTATTTGCTATATCAGGTTCACAAGATGAAATTGTACAAAAACTTGCCGCCTATCACGGTTTTGATGCGGCTGTTGGTGCAAAGCTCATTACCATAGAGGGCAAATACACTGGCCATGTTGAATCACCTGTGCATAGTAAAGATACCGCACTTCGCGAGCTTGTTAGTACCTACGGTGCCAGTTTTACAGGTAGCATTGCAGTTGGCGATAGTGTCAGCGATATTGCTATGCTAGAGTTAGTTGCTCAACCAATTGCTTTTAATCCAGAAGCCGCACTGTACGCCCACGCAAAAAAACATGGCTGGAAAATAGTTGTTGAACGGAAAAACGTTGTGTATGAACTAGATCACACAAACAAAGGATACGTGGTAGCGTAACGCCATGCCTTACGTCACCCAAACCACGCTTAGTCCGCTATATCCAGAACTTATATGGAACAAGCCAGAAACAAAAGCGCTCGCAGGTAAACTGCTTATTATAGGTGGAAATAGCCACAGTATTGCTGCGCCCAATGAAGCGTATAGGATCGCCATAAATAAAGGTGCAGGCGAGGTGAGGGTTGTGCTCCCAGATGCAGCGAAACGGTATTTTCCGCGTACCGCGACGCCAGATATTATGTTTGCACCCAGCACACCCAGCGGAAGCTTTGCAAAAGAGGCTGTAACCACACTCTTGCAGTATGCAGAGTGGGCTGACATTATCTATTTAGCTGGCGATATGAGTAAAAATAGCGAAACCACCATGGCGCTCATTGATTTTTGCACTCACATAAGCACCATGCTCGTAGTAGAAGGTGAAAATCTTGACTCATTTATAGATACTCCACATTTACTCTTACATAGAAAAAGTACGCTGATTGTTCCGCAATTTACACAGTTACAAAAAATAGCCATGAACATTGGCGTAGCAGAACCTTTGACCGCAACGATGCCCCTTAAAGCGCTTGTAACGTGGCTAGAAGCGTTCAGTAATGACTATTCAGCGTCTGTACTGCTCAGTTACAATCACGCTGTGTATGTTGCCTGCAGGGGGCAGGTGAGTATTACCAAACCAATCGAATCACCGCCAAGCAGCCAAATAATTGCAATTACAGCAGCAGTGTGGGCAATGCAACAGCCTTCGCAATTATTTAAAGCAATCACGACGAGCATAACCCAATAACACCCCACTATAAATAGTAGCTTTTTTACTTATAAAATGTTATAATAAACTTATCAGTTAGATATGGTACCGCAGGCCGGACTTGAACCGGCACGAGCATAAGCTCACAAGATTTTGAGTCTAGCGCGTCTACCAATTCCGCCACTGCGGCGCCAAATATAACCGATGATGTACAACCCTTGCATTAGCACCTAGTACGTGTCGCTAAAGCACAGCTATTGTACTATAATTATAAAGATAGCTAAAGCCTAAAAAGGTACTCGCATGCCTAAATTTGATCAATCACTACCATTACCGACACCACAGTCATCACCCAGTGATGATTTGCCAGAAGAAAAGCCACAAACAAAAGCGGCGCTGGATTTGATACGGAATAAAGTTAGCTCTATATACGCCAAAGAGCCATCGGCATTGCAAGAAGAGCAGGAGATTATTGCAACAGGGGCACATTCGAAACATCAAAAATATATTAAAAAGCTCATGGACTCTGGCCAAGACTTGGCTACAATTCAAACAGAATGGCACTCGTATTATCAATCGTTACCAGATACAGAAAAACACCAAGTATGGAATGAGTTTTATAGTGCCTACGACAAAAGTAAAAAAGCAAGTCAAGCAACATCATCGGTATTACCAGCCAGCAAGCAACTAGCCCCGTTATCTAGCCCGCGCATGTCTCGGAGGCGTTCGTTAAAACCACGTTCTTCGTTAAATAAAAAATCAATGGAAACTGCCAAGACAGAGTTACTAGATAAGGTGACTGCCCGCGGCAAGCTAAGCCCTAAACACCATTTACAGTCGCTTTTGTTTGGTTTGAGCATGGGTATGATTGTAGTAGCCGTCGTCATGCTCAGCTTTTTTAATGAGCGATTTATTGCGCCCTTTATTACACCAAGCCGCACGGCGAGCGCATCGCCAATAATCATAAATCCAAATGAGCAAGTCGGGCCAGAATCAAAAGTTATTATTCCTAAAATCAATGTTGATGTACCAGTTGTCTATGACATGACTACCAATGAAGAAAAAGCTGTTCAAGCGGCCCTGGAAAACGGCGTTGTGCACTATCCGAGCACTCCTGTGCCAGGGCAGAATGGTAATGTAGTGATAGTCGGGCACTCATCGAATAATCTACTCAACAGAGGTAAGTACAAGTTTGCATTTGTACTACTAAACAAACTGCAAGAAGGCGACACCATAACGATGCAATATGGCGGCAAGCGCTATGTGTATAAGGTATACGAGAAAGTCATCGTTAAACCGAGTGATGTTGGTGTGCTTGGGCCAACAGATAAAACGGCTTCTTTAAGCCTGATTACGTGTGACCCACCTGGTACAAGTATTAATAGGCTGGTTGTGCGCGCCGAGCAAATATCGCCGAACCCTAATGGCAACGTAGCTGCTAGCACGGCTAACCAAGTAGCAAATACGCCCGATATCGTACCCGGAAACGCACCAAGTTTGTTCGAGCGTTTGTTTGGTTGGTTATAAGATAATTTAGTTAGTAAGCGTTAAGAAACCTACTTGGAAATTTAACGAATTATTAGCTTGTGGAGCGAGGGTAAAAAGGCGAACAAAGTCATTATCGTAAAACGCTTTTTGACCGTTCACTGCTTCTGTTAATGTTTGAAAATTAGCACCATCAAATTCAAATACATGCTCGCTACCACCACTCACCACATGGAACCGATGGCCGTCTAACCATTGCGCGCCTTCTGGTGGTAAAGCAACTGGGCTATCAAAGCGATAAATTGTTTGTAGCTCAGCATCATATACCGTAAAAGCTGTGTCATTTTGCACACCTATAAAACGAGCATTATCAGAAAAGCCAACATAGCGTGCTGCAGGTAAGGGTAGTTTTAATTGAAAACGAAGAGCGCCAGTCGTGTCTATATTATCTGCATTCTGCAGTGGGTTAATATAAATGTGTGTATTTTCTTGAGCATTAGAGCCAACCACAAAAAACCAATCGCCTTCGTAGCGAGCTATGTCTAATAAAATTGTTTGGCTTGCGGCAATAGGTTGTAATAAATAGTTTGTTGCTCCGTCGAGAATTCTGACTGCGTACTTGCCTTCTGGCGCACCACTTGTTGTGGCATACAAGAGTGTGTTGTTTTCGTACGGTGCATACGACACAACACCGTCCGCCACGATTACGGGTTCTATCCCATTAGATAGCGATGCCCGCCGTAGCAGCTTTGTGTTCGCATCTAGTAGATAATATTGGTCATACTTTTTATCACGTAAGCGTACATCGATCCCTTGTGCAATAGATAGCTTTGCCGTCACGTCAAATGACTCTTCAGGTTTTTCGCGATCTATTATGACATATGAAATGAAACCGTCGGAGGCCGTCTTTTGCACCAAAAAATGACGGTTATCTGTAGACCATTCAACCACTTTCAGTGAACTTGTCGCCATATCTTGCGCGCTAAGAACAGTTTCTGGTATGACGATTTGGCTTGGCGCCTCTGTCGCTTTTGTAGTGTCAGTAACATTAAGCGTGGGGTTCGTGCTATTGGCATTCGCAACTATCCATTTTCTGCTCGGTGATTCTGTCCATATTTTTGGTATTTGTGCATACGTAGCGGTGGTTTGTTTACGAATATCTACGGGGAATAACCTTGGGTAAATTTGGTAGGTAACACTGCCACCTATGACATCTACATCTTTATACCAATCGCGATAGCCTTCTTCTGTAAGCCGCACTGAATAGGTATTTTCTGGCAAGACAAAGCGGGCGTCTGTGCGTTTTTCTAATACATCATTTATGTAAATGTTCGCACTAACCGGTTTACTATCTATAAATAATAATCCGTTTCTGACATCTCTATTATTGTTAAATAAATCAAAGCCTTGCAAAATAAAAGAAATCATAAACGTACTAAAAATAATAACCGCGGCTATAAAGCCATAGCCCATAAATAAACGTAGGGTTTTTTCTCTTTTTTCTTCGGGGTCTAAAAATTCCATAGTAGTACCACAAATTATTGTAACGCGTACACGTTAAAATCGCTACGGCATGTTAGCGGGTAAGAACTAACAAAAACACTTGCGTTTATATACTAAATGCTTGTACGATAGTAGATAAGGCAGAAATTTAAAAAATAAATTTTGGTGGCATAGGTGAAAACAACGATAGAAATAAACGGCAAAATATACGACGCACACACAGGTAAAGTAGTATCATCGCACCCAGCAAAGACAGATACATCTAACGCTGAACGTAAAACGCCGACACGCACACAAGTAACGCAACCATTACAACGTGGTGTTATTATGGATGGCGTGCGTAAAACGCCCCATCATGCTACAAACAGGCCGCTTAGTAGCGCGCAACCCACACCAGTTAAACATGTTCAAAAATCTCAGACTCTACATCGCAAAGCAGTACAAAAACCCTCTACACCAAAGCCTGTGCCACATATACACAGCACGAATGCAAATGTCCACAGTAGCGTAGAGCACAGCGCTACTGGCAGAGGTATGCTTGTTAAGAGAGTCCCCGACGTGCGTCTGAGCCGTGCCTTACGGGCGAGTAAAAGTACGTTAATATCTAAGTTTGGCACGCCACCAAACCCAAAACCACACCTAACGACAGAACTCCCTGTAAAACAACCCCCCGTTCATCACCAGGCACCTAAAAACACTCATTCTAGTGCTGGTGCTACTACCCATCCGACTAATCCTGTTAATACACAACCCACTACTACGACTAAAGAAACGCCTACAAATCCTAAAAAATTTGTTTTTGAAGATCACATTAAAAAAGCTAATAGTCACTTGTTAAAACCAGTAAAAAAAGATTCGCGTAGAAAACGCCTGGTGCGATCTTTAAAAATATCACCCAAGGTAGTATCGGCGAGCGCAGCTGTGTTTGCCTTGACCCTATTAGCTGGCTTTTTTGCGTATCAGAATGTACCTATGGTAAGTATGCGTGTCGCGGCAAGCAAAGCAGGCTTTAATGGAGCACTTCCAAGCAACATACCTGCAGGGTACTCATTTAATGGCCCGGTGCAAGCAGATAAAGATGTAATTTCACTCACTTATAACTCTAATAGTGACGCGCGACGCTTTATTGTGACGCAAAAACCATCTAACTGGTCTAGTGAAGCACTACTGACAAATTACTTACTAGATTCACAATTTAGGTACCAAGCGTATAAAGACAATGGCTTAACGATTTATATATATAATGGTTCTAATGCTACATGGGTAGATAAAGGAATATGGTATAGCGTTAACGGCGAAGATGGAAGTCTGTCATCTGAGCAGCTGCTTGAACTCGCATCCAGCATGTAGTAAGTTGTTTTTCGCGTTATAAGTTGAGAATAACTCGTGTATTTGACATACTACTAGGCGAGTATGCATAACATTACGACACGATTTGCACCGAGTCCAACCGGCTTTATCCATGTTGGTGGCGTCAGAACAGCACTTTTTGCGTGGTTACTTGCCCGGCAAAAAGGCGGTACCTTCATCTTGCGCATAGAAGATACCGACAAACAGCGTGAAGTAGCTGGGGCAGAACAGCATATTATAAAGAGCTTGCAATGGCTCGGCATAGAATGGGACGAGGGGCCAGACAAACCAGGGCCACATCAACCATATAGACAATCTGAACGGCTACTGCTTTATGCAGACTGGGCTCAAAGACTGGTAGCAAGTGGCAGGGCGTACGCGGACCCCTACACACCAGCTCAAGTAGCCGCATTCAGAGAAGAAGCCAAGCGAAACAAGCAACCTTTTTTGTATAGGAACCATCGCCCAAAAAACCCACCAAAATGGGATGGTACACAACCGCTCAGGTTTACATCTAGCCCTAAAGCCTACGCGTGGCATGATGAAGTGCTAGGTGAACTTTCTGCAGGCGAGGATGCTGTTGACGATTTTATTTTAATGAAAAGTGATGGCTATCCGACGTATAATTTTTGCCATATTGTTGATGATTCGCTCATGGACGTAAACCTTGTTATTCGGAGTCAAGAATTTATTGCAAGTGTACCAAAATTCCTTAATTTGTATGAAGCCCTGTCTGTACCCATTCCTACGTTTGCAACGTTGCCATATGTTATGGCGATGAACGGGAACAAAAAACTATCTAAACGTGATGGTGCAAAAGATATTTTAGATTATCAAAATGAGGGCTATCTGCCAGAAGCTATGCTCAATTTTTTAGCAACGCTCGGCTGGAATGACGGCACGGAACAAGAAATTTTTAGCAAAGAAGAACTCATAAAGAAATTTAGTCTAGATAAAGTTCAAAAATCACCAGCGAGGTTCGATGAAAAGCGGTTATTGTGGCTGAATGGTCAATGGATTCGCCGAATAGATACAGATGATCTGTATAACCGTGTACAACCATTTTTACCATCGTCAGCGTCGTCGTATTCAGGTACTTATAAACGTGAAGTAGTCGCACTTGCACAAGGAAGGCTAAAAACACTTGCCGATATACAAGCTGTCGCTGCAAGCTTTTTTGAGCAACCAGTGCCAAAACCAGAACTCGTTTTAGCGCATAAACAACTATCAAAACTATCGCCAGCTGTATTATCAAGCCTGTTAGCCAAAACCCAATCAGCCCTTCAGCAACAAGCGGATTTTTCTATCGAATCAATACAAGATTGCCTAAATTCACTACTAGAAAGTACTCACCAAAAACCTGTCATATTATTTAGTTTAATTCGTTTAGCGACCACTTGGGCGGAGTACAGTCCCGATTTAGCACCTTCACTGGCACTCCTTGGAAAAGATGAAGTCATGCAGCGACTATCTAAAGCTGAAAAATATTTTGATAGTATTGTCTAAAAAGTGGTACAATAACCTTAAGAAGTAATGTCAAGGGTACCTATTACATATGGATGACATCAAAACACCAAAAAAAGACGATTCAGTGCCACTAAGCGAGCCAACCTTGCAGAGTATTGCGCAAAAGCCAACCCGGCTAGAAGATGAAATTATTGAAGACGAAATTATTATTGACGACTCAAAAGAACCTACGAATATGCCAAAATCACCTAAAAAGAGCAAAAATATTTTTAAGAAATTAACTAAAAAGCAATTAATTATCCTTGGTGTTGTCTGTGCAATAATTGTTGGGTTTGGAATATACTATATTTTCTTTACAAAAGACACTACTCAACCGACAACCCAGAATAGCATCACCCAAGAAGAGCCTGCTCCAAACCAGCCACCCACATCCCCCCTCACTGGTAGGGAAGTAGCATCAGCTGCAATTGCAGCCAGACCAATTACTGGCATTATGATAGAAAATAGCCCAGAAGCGCGTCCGCAAAGTGGCTTATACCAAGCTGACATGGTTATCGAAGCGATTGCAGAAGGTGGTGTAACCAGGTTCATGGCAGTGTATCAAGAATCTCAGCCAGACAAAATCGGACCGATTAGAAGTGCGCGTCCGTACTATGTTGACTACATTGCTGGACTAGATGGTTCATACGGTCACGTTGGTGGTAGCCCAGAAGCGCTTCAGGATATAAAAAGCCTTGGCATTAAAGATTTAGATCAGTTTTATAACGCCAATGCCTACACTAGACTATCTAGCAAATCTGCTCCACACAATGTGTATAGTGATTTTGCACGATTAGACAGCCTTAATCAATCAAAAGGATATACATCTAGTAAATTTACAGGTTTTGCTCGCAAAATTGATGTACCACAAACCCCAACAGCCAATACGGTTAATCTTATATTATCTGGTCCTAAATATAACGCACAATTTAGCTACGACAGTGCGTCTAACAGTTATTTACGCTCACAAGCAGGAGCCCCCCATAAAGACGAACCGACGGGCAAGCAAATTAATCCAAAGGTAGTTATCGCACTAGTCGCCAATAAAGGCAACGATCCTGACGGGTATCATACCAATTACACCACCACAGGTTCTGGTAAAGTATTCGTCTTCCAGGACGGCATTGTGAGTGTTGGAACATGGGAAAAGCCGGATCGCAAATCATCTCTCGCACTAAAAGATTCATTTGGACTCCCATTAAAATTGAATGCTGGACAAACATGGCTAACGCTCGTTGCATCTGCTGACGACGTTCGATACGACGTCCAATGATCGCACATCTATACCCATTGCGCGAAAGCATATGGCGTAAAATTATGTTTGCAGCCATTGGTACGAGTGTCATGGCTATTGGTGTCTACTATGGCGTTTCTCAAATCTTGAAAGTTGATACGCTCATGAGCGTCTATATTGCACTCGGCACATCGGTGATTGTCGGCATAATTTTGGGAAGAGTTGTCGCTAATGAAGTCATAAAAACTACCGATTTCTTAACAAGAGCAATTTTGGTTGCTCTAAAAGAAGACGACGAAGTAGATAGACCAAGTGAGCATGACATTGGTGCGCCGTCTCGCGAGTTTTTACTAAAACTTGCAGAAAGAGCGATGGATGTTAGCCAAGCCTTGCAACAACAAGGCCAGATGCATGACCAAGAGCTTGTTTATTACAGAACGTTGGTAAATGTACTTTCTTTACCGCTGATTGTCGTCAATACTGATCAACAAATTACTTTCGCTAATGAAGCAGCACTTAAATATTTAGAGCTGCCAGCTAATGAGGTGATTGGGCAATACTTTTACGATGCCTGCAACTTATCATTTGTGAGTGAAACAACTCTAGAAGCATGGTTACAAAGTTGCCGTGAAGGGGCCGTGGTAGAAAATGAAGTTTGGGAGCGAGTGCGGCTTAACCTCCCTGAAAATAAACGCAAACAATTTGACTTGGCAGCACACTACCGTAAAGATGATGTCACGGGTATTGAGCTGGCTCTGACATTTTTTGATAGAACTATGCAATATGAGCGTGATGATCATGATCTTAGTTTTGTAAGTTTAGCAGTTCACGAACTACGCACACCACTCACAATTATGAGAGGTTACATAGAAGTTTTTGAAGACGAACTCAGCCCCACACTAAGTTCAGAACAAACTGCATTCATGCATAACATGGCAGCAAGTGCTCAGCGATTATCATCTTTTGTTTCTAATATCCTTAACGTAGCAAGGGTAGAGGAAAATGCCCTATTATTGCGGCTTAAAGAAGAACCATGGGCCGACGTCTTGCAACAAGCTTGCAAAGACATGCAGCTGAGAGCTCAAGTACATGATAAGAATCTCATTATAGATATAGACCCAGATTTGCCAACGATTGCAGTAGATAAAGTAAGTATTTATGAAGTATTAAATAACTTGCTAGATAATGCGATTAAATACACGCACACTAAAGAAGATATCGTAATAAAATCATACCTTAAAGATGACATGATAGAGACAACGGTTACCGACCGAGGTGTGGGTATACCATCTAGTTTAATCGGCCACGTATTTGACAAGTTTTACCGAGCTCACCAGAGCAAGAACAGCGTCGGTGGTACTGGGCTCGGCTTATATCTTTGTAAGGCCATTGTAGACGCTCACGGCGGTACAATATGGGTCCAAAGTAAAGAAGGCCAAGGCAGCACATTTGGCTTTTTACTACCAACCTATGCATCAGTAGCTGACCAAATTGATGACCAAGATAACAAAGAAATAATACGAGGAGCGCATGGATGGATTAAAAACCATTCGCTCTATAGGGGGTAACATGGAAACGAAACCAGCAAACGGAATTAAAATACTGTGCGTAGAAGACGAACATTTTATTAGTGAACTATATGCACGGGCACTTAGGCGAGCTGGTTATGATGTGACAACCTTATTAAGTGGCGAAGATGGTCTACGTTCTGCACTCAAGGACGATTACGACATTATATTGCTAGATCTCATGATTCCTGGTATTACCGGCTTTGAGGTACTGCGTGAATTACGTGCGAAGGCTCCTAACCTTAAAGCTAAAATACTCATTACAACAAACCTTGATCAAGAAGATGAATCTCGTGAAGAAATAGAAAAAATGGCAGATGGTTATTTGATAAAAGCTGAATTCACGCCTCGGCAACTCGTTGAAATCATTGACAACGTAGCAAGTGGCAACGATATCGCCCCACAGCCTACAGAAACATGAGCCGTCTACTGCATCGTCATTCGCCAGTGAGAATATTTGGTATTTCTGTTGTACTCACTATCTTAATTTCAGCAATATCCATTGCGTATAACGGAGCGCAGGTTATTCCTGTCTTGTTTGCTCTCTTAATAATTGAAATTACGTTTAGTTTCGAAAATGCCATTATTAACGCCAAAGTACTTACAACGATGTCTAAATTTTGGCAAACAATGTTTTTAACAATAGGTATTTTTATTGCAATATTTGGTATGCGAGTTGTGTTTCCGATTGCTCTCGTAGCGATAGCAGCGAACACAAGTTGGCAAACCGTCTTAGACACCGCTCTTAATGATCCTGTTGCGTATTCTGCCCAATTAGAAGTGGCATATCCGTCAATAGCGGCATTTGGTGGTGCTTTTTTGCTAATGCTTGCCCTAAGTTTCTTTTTTGACAAAACAAAAAAAACACTATGGCTTACACCAATAGAATCTCGTCTGCACCGTGTAAGCCATTGGTACATGCCTAGTCTTATGACAGCCGGCGTTATTGCTTTTTTTGCCGCTTTGCCCAGAAATGACCACCCAGAAACAACAATTGCATCAGGTGCTGTTGGCGTTGTAACGTATATAGTGGTCCATGGTCTGGCTGAATTCTTTACAAAAATACAGTCTGGGCACAACGGCAAACGAGCAACTACTACCGTACGTTATGGTTTTGCTGCATTTTTGACTTTTTTATACCTAGAAGTGCTCGACGCGAGCTTTAGCCTAGACAGTGTGATTGGTGCTTTTGCTATCACAAATCAAGTCCTTCTAATAGCTGCTGGGCTCGGTATCGGAGCTGTATGGGTGAGATCCATGACCGTTTATATGGTACGCAAAGGGTCGCTTGCAACCTATAGATACCTTGAACATGGTGCACACTACACAGTGCTCATATTAGCAATTACAATGTTCATTCATGTACCAGAAACCTTTGCAGGACTTGCTGGAATAGCCATAATTTTTAGTTCATTCGTAGCATCCAAGCGCGCAGGTGATTAAAGACTACTGCGGTGCTATAGGACCACCGTTAACTTGTTGAATGGTTTGTTGGAAAGGTTCTAATACGTCTTTTAAAAATGGTACGGTTTCAAACTGACTGATGGTATACGCCAGCAGGGCTACGATAATTGTACCACCAATAAATATGCCTAACCCATACCCTATACCCTTATATAAGCTCATTTTAAAGAGTTGTTTTTTAGAGGCATACCCAGATACGTAGACTTGCTCTACGGCTTTACCAAGTTTTAAATATTCTGCATCTGTCATTGGTCTCGGTTTGGGTGGTTCTTCTTTATTCTTCCATGGAAATTTCATAGTTTTATGATAACAGCTTTTTGTAGGCTGTGCTGAATTACTGGTATGTATGCTGAGAGTCATTACTTTGTTTGTTTGATACATTTACTATTTATGGTATAAATATACATAAGACCACTTATTGTACTTGGTATTTAATAGGACATTGCCACCATGAGTAGACAAAGTAGAAGCATTTCTTCAGACGTTGGGTTGTTAGCTGCAGCTGCAGTTATGCCTGGTACACTGCAGCAATCCATGATCGAACGCGACGCGGTTGATCAAGGACTGGCTACTGGACTAACAATGGCACTCGCCTTTAGCATAGCTATCCTGATGCAAGACGGTATAGAGGCAGCTACGAATCAATTTATAGATGAGGATTCGCGTAAAGACAGCTTTCAAGCGGGAATATTGGCAAGTGGCGTCGCTGTTGGCATTGGCTTGATTGCTCAAAGACTATTACACCAGACAGATTCAGAACAAATGCCACGGAGTATCGCCAGAACCCTTAGTTACTGGATGACTGTTGCAGGAGCGGCAGGCGTTACACTGCGTGGCCTGGGTGCAATATTAGGTGATGATATAGAAAACGGCGGCGGTAAAAAACAACTTGCTAGTACGCTATTTATTTTTCCGCTTGGTGTTTTACTCGCTTTGTTGTTTGATTTCGTGAAATATCGGCAAATTGTATCTATCAAACAAAACCCTGTTGTTTCATCACCAGCAAAGGCATTGACGGCAGGTATCGCAATAATTGCAGGACTCACGGTTGTTTCGAGATCAGAAAAATATATTGCTCACCACGTTCAAAAGTATGTTGATTCTCACGCCAAGCCTCTCGCTAAGGGTTGGTTACCGATTGGGCATGTCGCTAGTGTGGCTACACTTGCTGGCATTGGGTGGTATGGCATATCAAAACTATATCGCAAAATTGAATCATCACAAAATACTGTAGAAAAAATATTTTCTCGTAATCCCGATGAAATCTATGTGAGTGGAAGTACGTCTAGTCATGTATCTTGGCAAACCTTGTCTTTACAAGGAAGGCGTCATATCGGTACACGTATATCTAAGCAACAGCTCAATGAAGATTTGCATATTAAAAATGCTCTAGAGCCGATAAGAATTTATGTTGGGTACGATAGCGCACCAAGCGACGAAGCTCGCACAGCATTAGCACTAGCAGAAATTGATCGCACCAAAGCACTCGATCGTAAATACGTTGTACTCATAGCCCCAACAGGTACAGGCTATGTTAACTATGTTATGAGCGATACCGTGGAATACTTAGCCAAAGGTGACTGCGCCATGATAACGATGCAGTACTCCAAACGACCGTCTCCGTTGTCGCTAGACAGGGTAGATGATGGACATATTCAGTTTAGAATACTTGTCAATGCGCTTAGCAAGCGTTTGCGTAACATGCCAAAAGATAAGCGACCACAAATCCTTATGTTTGGCGAAAGCTTGGGTGCCTGGGTAAGCCAAGATGCCTTCTTGTACAGCGGAACAGACGGGCTCATTGCTACGGGAATAGACAGGGCACTTTGGATTGGCACGCCAGAACTCAGTAGATGGCAAGACATAGTAAATAATGGCAGTACATTGAATGTGGATCATGAGTTAGTAGCAAAGTTTGATAATATAGCAGATTATAGACAACTACCAGCTTCAGACAGAAAACAGCTCCGCTACGTTATGTGTACCCACCACAATGACCCCGTTGCCCACTTTAGCCTCTCGTTATTAGTACGTCGTCCACGATGGCTTAGTAGCTACACAAATCGACCTAAAACATTGCCCCAAAATACTCGCTACCGAACGCCTACGACGTTTGTCCTTAGAATGATAGATATGAAAAATGCGCTAAAACCAAAACCCGGCATATTCACATCAGTCGGGCATGACTACCGTGCAGATTTACTAGATTTTATCAACGAAGTATATGGGTTTCATTACACAGTCAACGATTTAAACGCTATTAATGCACTACTAGTCCGTAACGATAAAAAACGCGGCAATATGTAGTTGCGCCTTTGTGGCACAATAGCAGATAATAGAAACAATGGTACCAATACATATTGCTCAAGAGCTATCTCTTATCGTGCTCATTTTACTTTATGGCACGGTATTAGCAAAGCTGGTGCCGCGCAAATTTCATATGATTCTTAACCTTGGTATCGCAATAACGGCAATTACACTCGGGTTTGGATTCGGGCTAACTCCAAGAGATATGGGCATATCGGTATATACGATTACTTCAGGTATTCTCATAGCAGCGGCAGCATCATTAGTGATAGCTATTATGACCCTTATTATCGCAATTATCCCACCACTAAGAAAATACTTTTTAGGAGACAACCTAAGTAGTGCAAGCGGCCGATTAATCGCATTTGAGGCAGGTATTCGCATACCTTTTAGCACCGCGCTCATAGAAGAAGTTTTATTCCGTGGTGTATTACTTGGCTTATTATTAATTCACTATCCGACCCTAATTGCACTACTATATTCATCTGCAATTTTTGGTTTATGGCATATTTTTCCTACTATTAAAACACTCGAACAAAATGATGCTACCGCTCGTGCAGTACAAACTAAAAAACATCGTATGTACGGCGGGGTTGTAGCAACTGTAACCATCACATCTGTTGCTGGGTTATTGTTTGGCTATCTACGTATACTAGCTGGCAGTATCGTTGCTCCGTGGCTCTTGCACTGGACAATTAACGCGAGTGGAGTCGCTGGTATCTACGTAGCAAAAAAAATTAGTCAAAGAAGTGTAGTAAAGGAACCTCAAGATGAGTAACATTATTGTATTCGGTGGAACTGGTCGAACAGGAAGGGAGGTGGTTCGCCAAGCCCTATCTCTTAATCATTCGGTATCAGTCTTTAGCTATACATTATTAGCAAAAGACAAATTACCAAGTCATAAACGTTTACATATTATCACTGGAGACGCCAAGGTGTATCACGATGTGGATCGTGCGATACGCGGACATGATGTCGTGATTAATATCATAGCACCAAAAATGTTCGACAAAAAAAATTACCCGATAAGTGAGCTTGCCACCAATAATATTATTAACGCTATGCAAAAGCATGGTGTTCAACGATACATTGGACAGTCAGGTGCATGGGCTACAGAGCATCTGCATGATGCAAGCCCCCTCATGCAACTAAGTTTTAAAGTATTTCTTCCTTTACGTAACATCTACCACTACAAGAAAAAAGAAGATACTATAGTAAAAAACAGTAATCTCAACTGGACGTTGGTGCGTTGTGGCCTGCTAACAAATAAACAACCATCGTCACCATACCGCATTTATAAAAAACGGTATACGTGTGGCGTTTTAGAGGTACCTAGTATAAGACGGGTAAACGTGGCACAGTTTGAACTTAAAATCATTGATGATCGTAGCTACTACCAAGAGTGTCCAATTATTATAGAGTAATTACACGGTTGCTTTTGAAGCAAACTGTTTTTTGAATATCGTTTTTATGAGTAATGACCCAGCGGCAGCAGCTACTAAAAGTGGTAGGGCAGTCGTTCCAAATAGTGTAAGAACAAAGGCAGCAGCGACAAGCATTGAGCCTAGTGCACCAGTAAATATGCCAAAAAATGACGCATACAACAACGTAAATAGCCAACTGCTATCGGGTATGCCACCACTCAGTAGCAGAGCCATGCTCATACCAACTAGTAGCTGCGGAAATACAAAACCTCCTCTATATATCGTCGCTAACGACCATGCAGTCACAATGAGTTTTCCAAATGTTAGGCCAGCAAGTTGCAAGGAAGTAAGCTCACTATTGATAGTTAAGAGTTCTCCTAACCCAGACCGACCACTAAAATAACCTATTGGACCAAGTAAGTAATAGGCTACACCAATACCCAAGCCAGCAAGTGCTCCGGCAATGAACCAATGTGACCTCACCCTATCAAACATTCGCCTAAATAAGGCTGTTAATACATCCAACAGGAGCGGTAGTGAGGTAGCGACGGCTGCTATGATGACAGCTGCAGCAAATAGTGTAGGTGTGAGCGTAACATCACCAATCGGGCCTATGTATACATAGCCCTCTCTTTCGTTTAATAACCGCAAGGTAGCTAAGCTTATGAATATTGCAAATACACCAAGCACTACCAAAAAAAGGCTTTTTTTGATATTTTTTGTGTTTTTATAACCTATAAACGCTAGCAGGATAATTGCAGCAGCATAGCCATTAAAAAATACAGCTAACAGGACAATTATGCCTAACATACCTAATTGAGCAGGGTTCGGAAGCTTGAATTTTTTAGCGAGTAAAAAGGCGACCCCGTATGAAGCCGGCAGTAAGATGGCTTCTGGCCCAAGTGATGCACCAGCCACCAAACTCGCAACACCTATTCCCAGTACTCGTAATACCCAGCTGCTGTTAATCTGACTTGCACTAGATGCATAACTTGCAATGCTGTGATTAGCTTCATGTTTAGTATCTTCGCCTAATATTTTAAGCAAAAAGCCGAAGAGTACACCCGCCGTGATAGCTAAGGGGAACACGAGTAATTTATTTTCTTCGGTATCTATAAGAGTAAACCATATAAAATCCTGCAGCTGTTCTACGACGGCACTAAATACAAAATATATACCGGCCACGAGCACGCCAGTTAAACCAGCAACAGACAACATGCGTATGAGTTGTTTCATCTTACCATTAGCGTAGCATACTTTCTTCACCTCTGACAAAAATACCGTATACTAGAATATGATGATGACACTATTTCACAAGCTATTCCACGTTCCTTATTCCCTTAAGATAACGCAAGACACCAAACAAGGTCTGCCTGTTATTTTTTTACACGGAGTAGCTAGTGACAGCTCTACGTGGAAGCACGTTCTACCTAAACTACCGCCTCACTACAGAGCAATAACAATAGATCTACTAGGGTTTGGTAGTTCGCCAAAGCCTAGTCATATATCGTATACAATGCAAGATCACGCCCGTGCTGTTACGAAAACAATTCGTCGTCTTGGTATGAATAAACCGGCCGTCATTGTAGGTCACTCAATGGGTGCCCTAATTGCGATTGATATTGCTGAAAATAATCCTCAGCTCGTACATAGTCTGGTTCTGGTTGGCGCACCGCTGTATAATCCAGAAGATATTGTTTTTGCAACGAGTAAATATGCCAATCCAAAATTGAGTCTCGGTAATAGTCTATTTTATATGTATGACCAAATCGTCTACAACAAAAAACTCACGCTAAAAACTGCCCAGCGCTTTGTCAAAATTGCCCCGTTTCGTAACAGTTTTATACTCACAAAAGACACATGGGAGCCATTTAAACTCAGCCTTACCAACACCATCATGAAACAAAACAGTACGGCAGAATTGCTCGGTTTGCATAGTAAGGTGGTGCTCGTCTACGGTAAAATGGACTTATTACTACAACAAAAAAATTACGATAAACTAGCGAGTTTTCATAATGAGAACATAATACTTATGCCACATAGAGGTGCTCATATGATAACAAAACAGAGTGCACCATTGGTTATACAGGCTATTGAAGAAGCGGCTAAATAATTAAAACGCAACACTGACGGCAAAATAGGCTATGACACCAAGTACCAACGGATACGCCCAGACCAGCCAAATGATTGAAGTTATCTTAGATGATTTTGGGTTTTTTAAAAATTCATACCACGAACCCAAGCCAGCTTTTGTGGATAATACATTTACCACAACTGCTATTAAAAGCACAATATATCCTGCTAAGAAGAAGTTTAAAACTACCATATAAAAACAGTATACCATTTAAATACACCTGTATCTTGCACTACATCTTAATCATAATATTTGTTTGTAGTTACGTTTTGGTGTAATATTCAACTATAAAACAAGGAGGTTTTATGGCTAAAGTAAGTACAAAACAAGAAGTCAGTGGCTGGGTTGGTTGGGTAGCCTTTGCTGGTGTATTAAGCATGGTGCTTGGTACATTTCAGGCTGTCGCCGGCATTGTAGCGCTGTTTAAAAACGAGGTGTATGTTTTAGGACCAGAAAATCTCTGGTTGTTTGACTACACAACATGGGGCTGGGTACATCTGCTGTGGGGTATCTTTTTGGTACTAGCAGGTGGTGCTATCTTATCTGGCAAAACATGGGGACGTGTTACGGGCGTTATCCTTGCAAGCGTAAGTGCACTGGTTAACTTTGCATTTATACCAATCTACCCACTCTGGTCAATTGTGATTATCGCACTTTGTGTGTTTGTCATATACGCACTGATTGTCCACGGTGATGAAATAGCTGTAGAATAACTCTATAGTGAAATGTGTTAATAAGCAGCCCCTAAACAGGCTGCTTATTAAAATACCTGTAAATCCTTAACTTCTGGTGGCAAGAACCCATCGGGGTGCTTGTAATCAGCTTCCCATTGATATGACTTTCCGTATCCCAATTCTTTCATAAGCGAAGTACTCGCATTACGCAGGTGCAACGGAACGTGTAGGTGGGGGGTAGCTACTGCAGCTTGTTTAGCTTTTCCCATAGCATTTGGTATCGCGCGAGATTTTTTTGAACCAGCCAATACGGTTGCGCAGTGATACAAGCTATATTCGCATTCCGGCATACCAATTCGCTCGACTGCTAAAAATGTACTCACAGCTAAATTAAGTGCTGGACTAGCTGCCACACCTACGTCTTCGCTTGCAAATATAATCATTCTGCGAGCAATAAATTTTGGGTCTTCACCAGCCTGTAGCATGCGAGCTAGGTAGTACAACGTTGCGTTTACGTCAGATCCTCGCATGCTCTTAATAAATGCACTCACCATAGCAAAGTGTTGCTCGCCAGCTTTGTCGTAACTAGGCATAGTGGTCTGGGCAGCTTGCTTTATTGTTTCCATAGAAATAGTAGGGGATAGGCTTAGAGCTAGCTCTAGTGTTCCAAGCGCAACCCGAGCATCACCACCAGCAATATGCGCAAGTGTCTGATAGGCTTGTTTTGGCACTGCATGAGCGTAACCAAGTATTTTAAGAGCTTTTTTTGCGATTCGTATTATATCAGCATCTGCTAACGGTTCTAGCACAACAACACGCATGCGTGACAACAACGGTGCTATAACCTCAAAGCTAGGGTTTTCTGTCGTTGCACCAATTAGTGTGATTGTGCCTTTTTCTACATGTGGTAAAAATGCATCTTGTTGAGCTTTGTTAAAACGATGAATTTCATCTACAAATAGTACTGTTTGCAAACCGAGCCGTCTATTCGCTTCGGCGTGTGAAATAACCTTTTTAACATCTGCAATACCTGAGGTAACGGCACTAAGTTCAATACATTCGGCCTGCACCTCGTTCGCTATTATTCGTGCTATGGTTGTTTTGCCACTGCCTGGTGGCCCCCACAATATCAAGCTAACAGGCTGCTTGGTTTTTATAATATGATCAATAATTTCACCCTTACCGACAATTTTGGTTTGTCCAATGATATCCTTAATTTTTTGAGGTCGCAATTGTTCGGCAAGTGGTGTAATAGTAGACATTCTATGTACCTTTTTTTACTATTTTCTTACTAGATTTGTACGTCTTAGGTTTGTGCCACGCGCGTGGTATTAGCTTATTGGTCGCGTGCTGGTACGTATCGTAGCCAGTAAACTTTTTAGAAAGCATCGTTTCTTCATACTTCATTTTGAGATGAAGTATGCTCATCAGCAAACATAATCCAATAAGCCGCACAAGAGTAGGGTAGGCGATAATTATACCGAAACTCCCAAGTATAAGTACAGCGTACATCGGATGTCTTATATACTTATACGGACCACTCGTCACTAAATAACTATGTTTTCGTGGCGACGGCAAAATGTTCACTTTTTGCTTAAAAGATCTCAAAGTCCACAATGCTAGCATACTTGCCATTGCTACAAACATGACGCCCACCAGCTGAAAAATTGTTGCTTGCCACAAAAATATAGAGCTAAATGGATACACGATGATAAATAAACTAGTAAATTGCCCAATCACTAACAAAAATTCATATACAGTTTTACGGCTATCATGTTGCCGTGAGCGCTCCGTATCTAATTGGTTCATGCTTACTGTCTCGTTTTAGACAGTAAACGTAATACCTCAATGTACAACCAAAGCAATGTTACGATGAGCGCAAATGCAGCGTACCATTCCATTTTTTTAGGAGCACCACGTTTTACAATTGTCTGGATAAAGTCATAATCTAAAATAAGGTTAAGTGTCGCGACAAAAATAATAACAGCACTAAATACAATACCCCACGTGCCTGAATCAAAAATTAATGGAGCCGTACCACCAAATAGTCCAATAATAAATGCAAAAACGTAGTAGAGCGCTATGCTTGCAGTCGCAATAATCACACCTATCCTAAACTTATGCGTTACTTTAATTAACCCTAAACTAAATGCCCATAAACTTACAAATAATATCGCGCCTGTTAGCCCTATAGCCTGAATAACAATACCATCAAGTGCTGCATTATAGGTTTGCGAAATCGCTCCCAAGACATACCCTTGCGACAGCGCATACAAACTACCAGTTACTGCTGCAAACTGTGGTTTAAAAACAGTTGTCAATGCCATAATAAGTGCAAATAGTGATGCCCCTATTATCAAAAATCCTGTAGCCCCACTTGCGTTCGCCATTGCTTGCCACCCAAAAAATCCGCCTATAACGCTCAGGCTAAGCAGTGTAAATATTTTAATAGTAGTCCCACCAATACTCGCGCTATCAGTTGATTCTAACGAAGCAACTCTATCAAGGACACTTTCTCTTAGTGCCGGATTGCCACTCTTATCTTGCATATACGTTTGTACCTCATTTACGTGTCTATACTAAGTATACCAATCAAGCGCTACGAAATACTATTTTTTACGTAAGTTCTTTGCCACCCAAAATTTAGCAATATTCAGGGAACTACTTGGCAACATGCATAACAATAGATTCACACCCATAATCTGTCCACTGGCTGGCTACGCCAATATCTGTAAAATCACCAACCAACACGCTGTAGTGAGTAGGGCTGTTCACTAATGCCTTGAAGGCTTCGTCGTAGGTGTCGTAACAACGAGCCAAGTTTTCGCCAACCAACTGAGCATTTTCATCTTCTTGCCAGATGTATGCCGAAAACGATATATTGCTTGGGCTGCGATGCCCCCAATAATGGTTCGTTTGCATATCTGCTAATTTGGCACGAGCAGAAGCTTCAAGCGAACTATTTGGTTGTAAGGGTTGCTTACCGGCAGTTGCGCGTAGCTGATTCGTTTTCGTTAAAAATTGCTGCATGACAGCAGTCTTTGGCTGATACAGTGTTTGGCTGTCTGCTTGGGTGTGCGACAAAAATGTGCTCCCAAAAAAAATACTTGCTAAGGTTACCCCTGCAAGTATTGTCATGCCAAAACGCCTTTTGTGTACAAAAGCACTCGTCATATACTACCTCTTGATTATAGTATATCACTTTTTTATTTTTTTGTCAATACTTTAAGAAATGTTTACTTTGATGGATCAAGGCTTTCGGTATCGTGTGGTATCGGAATCTTCGATAGAATATCGCGACCAAACTTACCAATACGATCAATCCTATTCCCTCGCTTAGTATCATCAAGCTCTGTAGATTCATCACCACAATAGAGACGCATAGCGTTTTCTGGATCATATAGTCATCAGCTGGTACTCCTGGTATTCTCCAGAATTTATCTTGTAAATTATCTTTACCTGCAACAATATTAGCAGAGCCTAAAATACGTTCAACTAAACGACGGCTCCTATCGTTATCTGAGTTAAAACTTGTATAAACGTGGGTCTTGCCGTCTGCACCAGCAACTTGTACCGCCTGTTCTAATAGCACTGTTCCTAATTTTTTACCTTGCTGTTCATCACTTATGGTGACCGCCAGCTCTACAACATCATCAGTATTAATAACAGTAGAAGAGCCCATTGAATCTCGCAATGGATAATCAAATATACTACATGCACCTATTAGCTTAGCTTCGTGCATCAATAACAACATCTTATGGTGATGTTGTTGGCTGAATACAAAGTAATCAACAACTGGTATAAGACCTGTATCTTCTTCTGGTTTGGGGCTACCAAAGCGTAGACGAAACGATTCTTTGCTCAAGTTTTTTAAAAATATCAACCCAGCATCACGCCAAAACATTGCCTCCTCTGGTGTGACTTCATTGCTATCTACCAGTAGAATCTCTGCTACAGATTGCTCTGATTCTTGATGATTTGGATGTCCAACTGGAAGATCAAGATTGCCTATAGACTCTGTACTCATTAAAAATATTATATAATACTTTTAATATTTTTACTATACTTTGTGATAGTAGTACTTGATGTATTTCTCGTTAATTAAAATTATATGGATCAATCATAGGTTGTGTGGTGTCTTGTGGTGATTGATTATTGTATAAACTTTCAAAATACGAATCGTAGCTGTTTGCGCTTGAGATCGTTTCTTTTTCAAAACAATGGTACCCTGCAGGGTGGTTTTTATAGTCCACTGAACTATAGCTTTGCGGGCTTAGGCTCTGGCCCATAAGGGCAGTCGGTAAGGGGCTAGATTCTGATGATTTATTTTCGGTTTTAAAGTTTGCACACAAGCTAAATTGCATCTCTTTAGAGTTACTACTGTCTTTTTGATAGGTAATTTGCCCAAGTATAGCTGGGTTGTTATTTACAACCGACATTTCACCCTTAAACTCAAGCGCATTTACATCTTCTGGTAGTTTATTATTTTTCTGGACAAAAGCTTTAATTTCTTGCGCTACTTCTGTTAGGGCAGATGACATTGTACTATCTAGTGCCGCTTGTCGCATCTGCTTAAACGGAATAAGCATTGCAACAATAACGACGCCAGCCACAAATAGTGTTAGCGCTAATACGTACACGGTGTCAAATTTTTTCATGGTGTTTTTACAACCTTTTAGCTTTTTTTACATAATAAAAAGCTATTCCGGCAAGAAGCAAGCTCGTTAATACAGCCTGCACAATCCCAGGCCACCATGCACCGGTAGATGTTTCGTAGCTCCCTTTAGGCACCAGTGGTACAAGTGCTGAATAGGCGATATTGGCTACAGACGTTACTGTCGCCACTGCAAGAATTGACAAAAAGGCCCCATACACAAAACCTTTTACTTTAAGTGAAAAATCAGTCAGGCGTACTTCGTTATTTTTTTGTAGATACAACACCATGAGTACATATACCACAGTTGATATTACTAAACTAGAAACGAGCCACAAAAGTAGTTTTAACTCATAGGTATCTAGTCCAAGATACGAACTGGTGCTGCTTGTGGCTGTTTTGCCCACATGGTTAAAAATAATTTCTAGAACACCACTGACACTAGCAACAATACTAAGAACCAATGCGAACGAAACCGCAAAAGCACTCACGAACAGTAGTGACTGCCCACTATTTGAATCTTCTGAGAGTGATTGTAGTGGGTCTTCAGCTGAGCTTGTTTGTAAAGCACCAACAAAGCCTTTCGTTGCTTCTGGGTAAATACCAGCACTCGGAACTACTTGGGCTGGTGTTACCATGGGGTTTGTAGGTGTGTTCGCACCTTGCACGGGTTGACTGTCTTGCACCAGTGGGTGAGTAGTCCCTAATGGTGCAACCGTAGCACCATCTGGTGATGGTGTGTCTTTTGTAGGGTTTGTATTTTCTTGCATGTGTTCTCCTTTACCATAAATATACCATAAGCAGTACCGTTCACATATAACAGTAGTGGGGCTAAAGTGTGCTTTTTCTTGTAAATATGGTATACTAGACTACGTCCTATATCATCTCTAGTAGAAAGAGTAATCATGGTACATATCATGGTCTCTAAAGGAGTAAGCAAAAGGGATTGGGTACTTAGCGTAGACCCTGCCCACATGCGTCTTCTTGATGCAACACTCACAGAAAGTGGTCACTTTGCGTCCGTCGTACCGTGTGACAGAGAATCGGTCCACGTGACGCTGCGCAACGATCACCAAGTCCGAACGCTCAGGCAAGACTTAGCACAACTAGGCAAGTTCGGTATGTTGGGTCACGACGTGACGATTACAATGGAGTAGGGGGCAACTGCCCGCAGAAAAAGCCCGGAAATAAACGCTAGAAAAGCAGCTATTTCCAGCCGGCGTACTTTTTGCGGGCTTTTTCATATTTATCTATTTACTGGGTAGATATACGTATATATTGCATATATTTCATTTTATGCTATTATAATACCGCTTTGTTCGTTTACATACGGAGGTGGAAATAAATGGAACTGTCCAGCTACAATACGGCTGTTATGGCCGCGAGCGTGTTCCTACCTGGAACACTAGCCGTACTTGTCGCTCTGAGCGACAAGTACCCAGCCCGAACCCGCAAGAAGGTCGCCAGCCTGCTGGCTGGCATCGCCTTCGTCGGCACCTACATGGTGATGCTCGTGCTACGGGCAACCGCCTGGGCCACAATGTACCAGACAGAAGCCCTAGCGGGTCAGAAGGCCGTCAACCCAGTTTTTTGGGGGTACATACCGGATGCATTGCTGTCGCTGTTCGTGGCACTCGGCTTGATCAGCTTTGGCTACAGTGGATGGCACTTTTGGCGCAGTAACCAGGAATACAAAAAGTGGAACGACATGACGCACGAAAGCGTCGTTCCGGCTGGGTCAGTCAACCCGGATTTGTGACGGGCAGAGCGGTGGGCGTGTGAGTGTGCATAGTCTATGCACCTCCACGCCCACCATAATTCGTATGTAAAATATTTTTTATACTCTCATTTGTTTGGGAGTTTTTTTATTTTAAAGACAGGTAAATACTACCTCTGGTATAACTCTGTAATTTATTTTATAATTATAATAACTGGGTTTACCAATAAACCTGGAGTACCTACCTGAGGAGGTAGTAATGGAAGGTGGATTCCATGCCAAGCTTAACGCTTGGGTAATGGAAGTTGCAAGGCTAACCACACCACAGTCAATACACTGGTGCGATGGTTCGCAGGAAGAATACGACCAACTTGCGGCCGAACTGGTCGCGAAAGGCGTGTTTACCAAGCTGGATGAGCAGAAGTGGCCAAACAGCTACTACTGCAGGACCCACCCTAGCGATGTTGCACGGGTGGTTCAGCGCACGTTCATCTGTTCTGAACGCATGCAAGATGCAGGTCCTACCAATAACTGGGTAGAACCTAGCGAAATGCGGGCAGAACTCAACCGTCGCATGACGGGCTGCATGCAGGGGAGGACGATGTATGTCATCCCCTTTAGTATGGGGCCAATCGGGTCGCCAATGAGCTACATTGGTGTGCAAATCACCGATAGCCCCTATGTGGTTATGAACATGCGCATCATGACGCGTATGGGCAGTGCCGTGCTTAATGAGTTGGGCAGTGATGGCCAGTTCGTGAAAGCACTCCATTCAGTGGGTGCACCGCTGGCTGAAGGTCAACAAGACACCAGCTGGCCATGCCAGCCAAACGTCGAAGACAAGTTCATTGTACAGTTCCCAGAAACGCGAGAAATCGTATCTTACGGGAGTGGCTACGGTGGAAACGCCCTGTTGGGCAAAAAGTGCTTTGCGCTGCGCATAGCAAGCGTAATTGCACGGGATGAAGGCTGGATGGCAGAGCATATGGCCATCATCAAGGTGACCAACCCAGAAGGCAAGCAGCGCTACATGGCTGCGGCCTTTCCAAGTGCCTGTGGCAAGACCAACTTTGCCATGATGGTACCGACTATTCCAGACTGGAAGGTCGAAACCATAGGCGATGACATCGCCTGGCTGCGGTTTGGAGAAGATGGAACGCTGAGGGCGATCAACCCAGAAGCGGGCTTTTTTGGGGTTGCACCCGGTACGGGCGAAAGCACCAACCCGGTGGCAATCGAAACGCTCCGCAAGGGCAATGTCATTTTCACTAACGTTGGCATCACCAGTGATGGCGATGTATGGTGGGAAGGCCTGTCAGACGAAGCGCCAGCAAATCTGATTGACTGGCAGGGCGAAGCGTACGATCCTGCAAGTGGTAAGTTGGCAGCTCACGCCAATGCACGGTTCACCGCGCCAATCGAAAACTGCCCGTCTGCACTAATAGACGAGTGGAATGATCCGGTTGGTGTTCCGATATCGGCAATCTTGTTCGGTGGCAGGCGTGCGAGTGTTGTGCCGTTAGTGCGCGAAGCTCAAAGCTGGCAACAGGGCGTATTTATGGCAGCTTCGGTTGCCAGCGAAACGACCGCTGCTGCCATCACCGACAAGGTGGGGGAGCTCGCCTTTGATCCGTCAGCAATGTTGCCGTTCTTTGGCTATAACATTTCTGACTACTACGCCCATTGGTTGAAGTTTGACCAGCCGGGCAAGCAACTACCCCGTATCTTTGCGGTGAACTGGTTCCGCAAAGATGCAAACGGGAGGTTCATCTGGCCGGGATTTGGCGAAAACTCACGGGTTTTGCGCTGGATCTTTGACAGGCTCGAAGGAACAGTAAATGCGCGGCAAACAGCAATCGGGAACCTGCCGTTTCCGAATGACCAACTGTTTGCTGCAGAAGGCGTGGCCTCGCCAGACGTTCTGCCGCTCAGTGAATGTGACGCAGAGGCATGGAAAGAAGAGCTACCAAAGCTCACTGCGCACTTCATGAGCTTTGGCAATCCGCCAAAGCAGCTCTTTGAAGAGCAAAAGAATCTACGTAGTGGGTTGAACCTGATCCGCTCGTAGCAAGTGTGTGAGTGGGGCCCATGTGGCTTACCAAGCCCGCGGGCCCCACCACAGCACGAACACCACCCCTCGTACCTAATACGGCGAGGGGTTCTTCTTATGGGTACAATCTACTACAATAATTACATGACTCAGTCGTGCGAAATCTGTACATTATTACCAAACACTAAGTATGTACTACTAGAAACAGATTTGTGGATGGTAAGTCTCGCGCCAGATCAACAGTTTTTGGGGCGTAGTTTCGTGACGGCTAAAAAACATACACGTAGTTTGGCAGCATTATCTAAAGCTCAGTGGGATGATTTGCATCAAGTTATAATAGCACTAGAAAACGCTATCAGTTCGGCCTATGGTGCAGACCTATTTAATTGGGCTTGTTTAATGAACGATGCATATAAAGACACCGCAAACACACAGTCACCACACGTGCACTTTCATGTTCGGCCACGCTATAAAAATACAGTTTATCTGCAAGGTTATACGTTTACAGACAACGACTTTGGTAAACACTACAAAACTCCCTGGGATGACCCATACCAACGCGCAGTACCACAAACAATAATGGATGCTATTTACCTAAACATACAAGAATATTTAGGTAGCTAGGTAAATGGCCGCTCTTTTAAGGGAGCGGCCATGGTGGGTATGATAAGCAGGCACAGCCGTGTAGGGGCGATTGTGCACTCAGGGTACTACCGTACACTGGTTGCCCTTGCGGGTTATACCTGCATGGGCTGCCGATCACTCTTCGAGCTCTTCTTGGATATGCGCACCGGTAAGTGCGTTATCTGCAAGATCAAAGACGAAGCACTGTATATCGTGCTCGCTGATAGGGTCTTTGCAAAAGTAGCGTACCGGTGACGGCTCCACAACGGTAGTTACGGTCACGTACCCTTCAATCAACGAGATGGTGTATTCATCGGCTTGCTTCTTATTGTACCGCTTGCAAGCCGTACACATGAAACTATAGAAACTCTCTTCTGGGTCCTTGTGGATCACAAGAACAACCTCTTGTGCCGAGATTGTGCATTCTTCTCGACAATCTTCAAACTTACAGGTGACTATGATCGTAGTCATGATATGCCTCCTTAGGGGCCTGCTTGTCAAAGAACTCGTAGCGGGCGCTACAAGATAAAACTATCATACAATCTTCGTATATTATAGTCAATTTCTTAACTGTTAAACAACATGTAAAAGCTCACAACTAACCCATAAAAATTGGTAATAATAGGCATACGCTATGCGCTTTTTATATGTAAAAAATGTTGCTATTTAGCGGCAAGTGTGCTATAGTTGTAACTGATGAGTACACTATATAGTTCAGTTGCAATCCGTCGTCGCACCATTGGGTGCTAATCTATATTTATTGAAATTATCAAAATATTTAAAGAATACCACCCCTCAAACAAAGAGGGGATTTTTAATGATTAAGGAATCAACCATACAATTATGACAACAACACTAGAATCACTTACAATGAGCGGGCTACAACAAGTTGAAGAACCTACAGTTCTTTACGAACCGTATACCTATCAACCAGGTGATGCCGAAACTCGCTTAGCAGCGTTAGTAGCAATTACCCAGCAGAATCCTATGCTGGAACTGACTGAAGAAAAATTACGTGACGGCATTAATGTCTATATTGCACGAGTGAAGCATATGGGTGAGTGGGTGGTCGCTGGTGTTTGTGGCTCATTTTTACAATACAACGACGATACAGTCAGAGAAATTGGGGGTGTTACTGTTTTACCAGAATACAGGCACGGCAGCTACCACGATGAACATATAGGTACTACTTTGGCATGGCTGGCTACAGAAAGTGCCTTACACGAAGGCAAAACAGCATTGGCGTTTTGTAATACAGCGAGCCTAAACACATTTATAAGAATAGGGTATAGTGAGGCTCCATTACATGAAGTTCCTCAAGCTGCACTAGCCGAGTGTGCTGGTTGTAAAAATTGTGATTTTGATAAACTCAAACAACCATGCGCCGATACCATAATGATAAAAAACCCGTAAAATATACCTATGAAGACAGCACAAGCCCTTAATTACACCAAAAAACTGATTAGTATTTCGTCTGATTCTGGCAACGAACAAGCTATTAGCTCGTATATTCAAGAAACCGTCGCTACACTGGGAAGTGTGCAGACTATAGAGCAGTCTGTTGTTCTACATATTGTGGGTAAAGACCAAACGAAAGCGCTTATTTTTAATGGTCATATAGACACTGTGCCCGCTGGTTCGTCGTGGCAAACCCAACCACTAACAGCTGTAGAAAAAAATGGCAAATTGTACGGCCTGGGCGCCAGTGATATGAAAAGTGGCGTAGGTATTATGCTGCAACTTGCTAACGATTTTGCCAACCAGCAACCACCCTGCGATATGTGGTTCATGTTTGTAGAGCAAGAAGAAACCGACGGTAGGGGTACCAAAAAAGTGCTCGACGTATTGCCAAACTTTACAAATGCATACCCTGGCGGGGTAGAAGGTTTTATTTTAGAGCCAACCAACAGCACATATGTCGCGATAGGGCACAAAGGTAACATATTTGTAACACTTACTTTTGATGGGCAAGGTGGGCATGGTTCTATGGAACTTCCATATCAGCAGCGAGCAAGTCATAAAGCAGCCCATTTTATCCAGCAACTGCCACGAATCGCTCAAAGCTGGAAGACCACCTACACCCATGCAATTCTTGGTGAGCCAACCATAAACGTCACGAACATAGAATCGGTTGGTAGCAAAGCTTTAAATGCCGTGCCGCAATCGGTGCTCGTAAGCTTAGATATCAGAACAACACCAAAGCTGAGTGCACAGTTCGCAGCCGCAATTGATGCACTTGCTACAACTTATGGTGCGACTTATAGCTACCCGTATAAGCCAAACGGGTATGGACTCTGCTCAGAAGACAGTCAATTGCTCGCTATAGCAAAAAAACAATTTGCTGTAAAAGACATTCGAGTCTTTCAGGGTGCGTCTGACCAACTATTTTTTACTGCCAACAACATCCCAATGCTCATTTATGGACCAGGAACAGACACTGTCATGCACCAGCCTAATGAATATGTCGAAATCAGTGCGATAGACAAAACATATAATGTCTTGCAATCATTCATTGCACATTTTACTGACTAGTAAAATCAATAGGATTAACCAAACAACAGTTGGTACAATAACGGTATGGCAAAACTCTATTTAAGTTCATATCGCCTACCAACTCCTGATGATTTGATAGAATTAATCGGTAAGCCAGCAGGTGAAATATCAGTTGCGATTATCCCGAATGCCAAAGATTATTACATACCGCGTGCTAAGGCTGTGCGTATTAGCAAACTCGAACAGTACTACAATGAGCTTGGGCTAAAAACGAGCGTAATTGATTTACTAGCTACTCCATCACAGCAGCTTAAAGCGCAATTGCTCACTTGCGACGCAGTACACGTTGCTGGTGGCAATACGTTTAGTCTGCGCTACGCTAGCAAAAAAGCCAATTTTGACAGTGTTGTTGAATCACTACTACACAAGGGAATTGTATATATTGGAGAAAGCGCCGGGGCAATATTGGCGGGCATTTCACTTAAAAGTGTAGAACTAGACGACGAGCCCTTATTTGCAGAAGAAGTAATCTATGAAGGTCTCGGTTTAGTGCCGTATTTTATTTTGCCGCATGCCGATAATCCTAGTTTTATAAAATCCAACCAACTTGCCAAGCAAACGTATCAGCCACAAGACATGATAGTACTAAACGATAATCAGGCTGCTATCTTTGATGGTGCAACATTACCGCGAATCGTTACGGCTCATACTCTACCCAATGCGTTGTAAAAACACGTGCACAATTGTAAACTTATGTAACTATGGCAAACAAATCAAAATACCCCAAACCTGAAATTATTCAAACCCGAGTAGAATACGTAACACAATCAACCTGGCATATAGTAAGCAGCATTGCTTACATAGCAATGCGCGAAGCTATAAATCATGAAATGCGTACAGATGAAGAAATTGCCTACATGACAGGGTGGAGCGATAGACGTCGTCCGACCTATTACGATTCTATGGGAGACCCTAATTCGCAAGTTGGTAGCACATTACGTGCTCACCAACAATATTGGAATACTCGGCTTACAATGGCAGTCAAGGATGGCACGCCTGTCGGCTATGCATATTCTGCAGATAATGCATCTGGTAGCTGGCCTATCCGTCAGTTAAAACATCGAGATCCTTTACAAAAAAAGAACTATTTATGGATACGTGGTGTTGCCGTCGTGCCAGAAGAACAAGGCAGGGGAATAGGACGCCTGTTGCTGCAGCCACACCTAGAACACGCTAGCAAGAAACAACCACTCACAACATATACCCTAAAAGATGAGTTGCCTGATTCAGAGACATGGTGGCAGCAAATAGGCTTGGAACCTACGGGCACACAAGAAGTATACCCATTTGGTCCCGATACGCGACCAAGCACAGAAGTGCGTATGCAAGCATCGTCCGTCAAGTCTGTTTTGCATATGCTAAAAAGGTGATGTAATTTGTGCTGTACGTAGACTTACACAAGTGCAAGTAACATAATTTGAGCGACAATAATTTTCATGATAGTGGCGAGCGGAAATAATCGAACGTAGCCATAGGTTGGCAGATCATTTTTTGCTTGCTGCGAAGCGTAGCCCGTGACAGCTGGCTGTGTATGTATAGCAGATACCATCCCACTAACTACAGCAAAAGGTAATTTAAATTTTTTATAGGCGAGCGGTATAAAAATCATAGGAACAATAAATGAGATGATGCCTCCAATAAGAAAAATCTGCAAACCATTACCATCTTGAATACCGTTTATAAACGTTTGTCCAGAGCGCACCCCAATACCTGCAAGCATCAAAGACAGGCCAAGCTCACGAATTGTATGGCTAGCACTGTACGATATTGTCCAGACAAAAGGTCCTGTTCGGCGTAAGTAACTCAAAATCAACCCTACTACTAAAGGACCACCGGCTTCACCTAGTTCGAACTCTATACCACCGGGTAAATGTATAGGTATCATACCTACCAATAAACCTAAGCATATGCCAAGACCAATGGACATCGGGTGGATATCACTAATAGACCGGTAGGAATCCCCAAAGACCTTTGCTACTTTATGCTCGTTTTCTTTAGGCGAAACAAACCGTATTCTATCACCGTATTCGAGCACGTGATTACTGTCTGCAACTAAGTCTGCATCGCCACGACGTATGCGTGTAACAATTGCACCATACCGCTTTGGCAAATGTAAATCTGCGATTGTCTTACCAATAATATTTTTTTCTGATACAAACACTCTGCGATAGATGTAATTTGATGTTTCAAATTGTAAAACATCATCCGTGTACGAACCTAAAGCTTTAGCAACTACATCAATATCTTTTCCAGTGCCAATGACGCTCAGTATATCGCCACGTTTAATCTTTGTAGATAAATCACTAATGATATGTATTTTGCCAGACCGTTTTATGCGCACAAAAAATACAGGCCAATTATTATCATCTTTAAGCTGACGGATTGATTGACCAATGTATCTAGCGTTTGTAATGCAAATGGCTTTGTTTTTTATATCTGCGCCGACACTCACTAAACCTTTTGCTTTATGTATGTCTTTTTTGTAATCTATTCTAAACCGTTTTTGCCAAAAAAAGATTGCTACAATCGGGAAAATTACACCTAAAGGGTATGCAATAGAATAGCCTATAGTAGGAGTTGTTGGTACAATACCACTTTCGCTGAATTGGCCAGATTCTAATAAGTTAATTGATGCCGCTAGGGCGGGAGTGTTCGTGAGTGATCCGGTAAAAATACCGGTACCTATTGCACCGTTTATACCACTATAACTAGTAAGGGTAGCGATTAAACCAGCAGCAAGGAGCAAGAAAGCAGATACTAAAGCTAGGTCCTTTAATCCGAACTTTTTAAATGAACCAAAGAAACTAGCCCCGCTTGATACGCCTACTGAATAGACGAATAATACTAAACCAAGTGTCGTAATAATAGCAGGTAAACTAAGCCGATCATCTAGTGCGCTCAAAAAAAGCCCGACAAATAATACTGCAGCAGCTCCGAGCTTGATGCCAAAAATATTAATTCGTCCGATTGCATAGCCTAGTGTTATGACGACAAATAAAAGTAGTAGTTGATGTTCAACCAATATGTTGATGACCGATTGCATATGTCTCCGCTTTGGTTTGGTCTTGATTGTCTGTGTATAAGTATAGCGTACTACGAGGCTACGAACGAAACGTATAGCTCTTATACACCCAGATTAATTAGTAGTCGCCTTAGTTTGCAGCTAGAATAGAGTATGTGAATACAATACACAACAGAATGTTATACATGCCCAACACGACAATATATTGGGTAGGTGAAAAGGCAGGCTCCTTTTGACACAACAAGAAGCACTCGCGATTATGGATTCTGGTGCGTCGGTACTTCTTACCGGTGCTGCAGGTACAGGCAAAACACATACACTGAATGTCTTTATTAGGCATGCCCGTGCCTCAGGTAAATTAGTTTCTGTCACAGCCACGACAGGGCTTGCCGCGACTCATCTGAATGGTAATACAATTCATTCATGGGCTGGCATAGGTATCAAGCATCAAGTGCATCCAGACATGTTAAAAAAAATGCCAGATAGTCGTAAAAAAATAATTAAAAATACGGACATATTAATAATTGATGAAATCAGCATGCTGCACGACTATCGTCTAGAAATGATCGATACTGTTTGTAAACACGTCCGCCAAAATGACGCACCATTCGGCGGTTTACAAGTTATTTTATGTGGTGATTTTTATCAACTACCACCCGTTAATCGTGCAGATGAGCCACACGGGGGGTTTATAACACAATCTTCATTATGGCACGATGGTATATTTAGCGTGTGTTATCTTGTAGAACAGTATCGTCAAAAAGATGACCAAGTTTACACTGATATTTTAAATGGTATACGGGCAGGGGTACTCAACCGTAGCCAACTTACAAAGTTACTAGATAAACAAAATACCACGCTAGATGCAACCTTAGCTGTAACAAAACTACTTACAACAAATGTAGATACCGACAGTATTAATCAACAGCACCTCGCGACCCTTAACACCAAAGCAGCTACATATGAAATGCTCTTAACTGGCAGCAAAAAGTACAAAGAGCAACTACTTAAGTCTTGCCTTGCCATGCCTACTTTAACATTAAAAATTAATGCTCAAGTTATGTGTATTAAAAATAGCCCAGACAAGAAATATGTCAATGGAAGTTTAGGCGTCGTTGTTGGTTTTGAAGATACCACAAACTACCCAATAGTTGCGCTTAATAGTGGTAAAAAAATCGTTATTAAACCAGAATCCTGGGAGCTTATAGATGGAGATAAAATAAGAGCTACGGCGACACAAATTCCCCTACGTTTGGCATGGGCGATAACTGTCCACAAAAGCCAAGGCATGACGTTAGATGCCGCAACTATAGATCTTAGCAAAGCATTTGTAGAAGGTATGGGCTACGTTGCTTTATCGCGCGTAAAAAGTATTGATACGTTGTCATTGCTGGGAATTAATGGCATGGCGCTTAAAGTAAGCCCCGTTGCAAAACAACTCGATGAAGAACTCCGTTTAAAAAGCAAACAGGCAATTCAAGAATACCAGCATCACATAAACGAATGGGGTAAGACGAAGCCGCTTAAAACCGAGATACTTACCAAGAAACAACAAGGTAGCTGGGCAGACAAATTAGCAAAGATGCGTATTACACACCCTAACGCCTACAAGCCATGGTCAGAGGCTGACGATAAAAAACTAGTGACGCAGTTTAGCGATGGACTATCAATACCGCAACTAAGCAAAGCTTTAGGGAGGCACGAAGGATCTATAAAAATACGCCTTCAAAAACATTTAGGTGAAGATATATTTGATGCCTGATTTTCTATAAAACATTTGCGCATGATGCGTGCAAATATCAAAACAGGAGCGTACTATAAGGAGTAATGGCAAGTACGGACCATAATTACGCATTTATAGACAGTCAAAACCTTAATCTCGGTGTGAAAAGTGCTGGGTGGGATTTAGATTTTAGAAAATTTCGTTTGTATTTAAAGAATAAATATAACGTCAAACGTGCGTATTTATTTATTGGTCAGGTAGAGGGCAATGAATTATTGTATGAAAATTTGCATGAAATGGGCTATGAGCTTATATTAAAGCCAACGACAGAATATACTGTAGACGAAGTAGTGACGGTAAAGGGGAATGTAGACGCCGAACTCGTGTTGTACGCTGCGGCGAAAGTATACAATCTATACGACAAAGCCATCATTGTATCTGGTGATGGTGATTTTTACTGCTTAATAGAATACTTAGAGCAAAAAGAAAAACTTCTCCATGTTATGGTTCCAAACGATAAATACTCTAAGTTACTGCGAAAGTACACAACGTTTATTGTAAGGATTAATCAGTTACGCAACATGTTGCAATATACAAAAAAGACCAGGAGTAGCGGTCGGTCGAAACCTTAGGCCTGCCTGATCATGGTGATACCTTTTTATACTACCAAACAAACGTAATAAGTCAATTAATATCTTTCACGTAGACACTTTAGATTGCTCATGACAACTAGTATGTGTGATATCTAGACTAATTTGCGTGAATACTTAACCAAGTTGTAATAGCATATAAGCCCTATTGTTGCACTAATGGCGGCTACACCAATAACCATAGTATAACTCCCGCTATATTGATACATTACTCCAGCTACAGATGCCCCTACGGCGGCTGCCATACCATGAAAGATAAGAGCCCAAGGGTATATTTGGCTTAAGTTACTTGCACCGAATACTCGCCCAGTTTGGTCTGGAGCGAGAACAAGTGGACCACCAAAACTAAAGCCTAACAACAAGCTAGCTGGGATATATAACCAAGGGTTAGAGGCAACAGCAAACAGTAGAAGCATACTAGAAATTATAAGGATCATATTAATAATAACCGCAAGTCGTGGCTTTATAACGTCGGCTATGGCTCCCCATAATACTCTTCCAAAACCATTACCAAATGATAGTACAGCAACCCCAGCTGCAGCGGTCACTGTAGCAATGCCGCTATCAAGCGCAAATGGTTTTAGCGCACCAATCATCATCAGCCCTGGCATCGTGCCAGTAAATAAATATATTGTCAGGGCTGCAAATTCTTTTTTATTGCGTTTGATTCGTGTTGCCGTCTTTACAGTGTATGATTTTTTTATTAAACCTGGTGGTGTACTCGTAACTATACCGCTAACCAATATCGCACCACCCCACACTAAACCAACAAAAACAAATATCTGTTGTATTGTCATATCACTGCTTATAAGCACTTGGGCAACTGTACTTAAAATGATACCACCCAGACCATAGCCTGCTACCGCAAGACCGGTAACTAAGCCTTTGTGTTTTGGAAACCACAGCAAGCCTGTAGAAACAGCACTCACGTAGCCAAAAGCAATAGCTGGTGCAATAAATAACACGTAGCCAACAAAAAACAATGTGTAATTACCAGCACTATAGGCAGCCAACAGATTACCAGTTGCAAATAGTATAGCACTGGTAATTATTAACTTTTTTGGGCCTTTTTTAACTAACTGCTTGCCACCGTAAATCATAAATACGGTAAACATAAATACGGTAAGCCCAAACACTATTTGGGTTTGGGCAGCCGTAAAACCCCAATCACTTTTTAACTCTGGTACGTAAATGCTGTATGCATATATTCCACCAAGTGCAATTTGCACAATTATTGCTGCTACTAAAGATATGTATTTTTTCACTATCATAAGTATGGCACAAAATACTCATGTTTATATATACACTTTTTTAAGTAATGTATCTAACGAGCGTACCTAATTAGCCATTATCATATCTAAACGAAACTGTTTTAGAGATGGTATAACAATATCTGCAATTGCATATCTACCATCCTCTTTATCGCTATGCTGAGGCACAGCTATACATACCATACCGGCAGCTTTTGCTGCAATTACACCTGTGATAGAGTCTTCAAACACGACACAAGAGTGTATTGGAACACCCATCTGATCGGCAGCTGTCATAAATACTGCTGGGTGAGGCTTACCGTGTTCTTCATTTTGCGCTGAGTGTATCACATCTATATAAGTAAGAATTTTTAATTTTTCTAATACAGTATGAATTATTTCTAAAGATGAAGAAGAAGCAACAGCCATCTGTAAACCGGCTTGTTTGCAACTATTTAGTACGTCAATTACACCCATCATTGGCTTCGCTTTCTCCTGAATAATATCTAAAACAAGTTGATCAATTTGTCTTACTACAACGTTTTTCGGCGTAGCAGCCCAAGGGTACCGATGATACCAATAATTTACTACATCTTCTGTTCTCAAACCCATCGTTTGCTTGGTCATCGCGTACGTTAATGGTACCCCATATTGAGTAAATATTTTTACTTCAGATTCTTTCCACATAGGCTCACTGTCTATAAGCAAACCGTCCATATCGAATATTACTGCCTGTATCATGATGATATTATAGCCTATTGCTTATACAGCCTGCTTTGTTATCGTATATTAGACCGTACGCACGTGTTGTTTTCTAATTTTTTTCTATATATAATGTCTGTAATGAGTACAAAAACAGATGATATCTTAGCGTTTATTAAAGCCTATCATAAACAAGAAGGCTACAGCCCATCATACAAAGAAATTGGAGCTAAATTTCGCATAGCTTCACCATCTGTTATTCATTACCATCTAAACAAACTCCAGCAACAAGGAAAGATATCTAAAGGTCCATATTCTACCCGCAGTATTTTTCCAGAAACAGAAACGCAATATATTCATGTTCCGTTACTAGGTGAGATTTCTGCTGGTAAGCCGATTCGTGCTGTAAGCCAACAAGAATTATTCACCATACCCGCGTCTAGTATAAAAGCAAAAGACAGCAAAAACCTATTTGCGCTCCGTGTCAAAGGTAGCAGTATGGTTGACGATAATATTCATGATAATGACGTTGTGATTGTGCGACAAAACATAACACCAAAAAATGGAGAAAGAGTCGTTGCTTTGATAGATAACGATTACGTAACGCTAAAGCGATTCTACCAGGAGCCGGGTCGTGTCCGGTTGCAGCCCTCTAACAATAAGTACGAACCAATCTATGTATTGCCAAGTCAAAGCCTAAGCATTCAAGGCACGGTCGCATCTGTGATCAAAGCACCCCACAAAAAACTCAAGCAACTTAATAAAAAAACCGCAGTAGCACATACGCCTAGTAACATAGAAAAAAATAAAATTATCGTTGGGGATGCCGTGCAAGAAATGACTAAACTACCAGATGCTTCGTGTGACGTCGTCCTCATAGATCCGCCATACAACATAGGCAAAGACTTTGGCAATAATAGCGACAACCGCGAATTAGCTGATTATATAGCGTGGTGCAAAGAGTGGCTTTTCCAAGCAGAGCGCGTACTGAAGCCACACGGTACGATGTTTATATATGGATTCAGCGAAATACTCGCACATATTTCTGTAGAGCTCACACTACCTAAGCGGTGGTTGGTATGGCACTACACAAATAAAAATGTCGCCTCACTACATTTTTGGCAACGCAGTCACGAATCTATCATTGTCGCCTATAAAAATAAACCGTTATTTAACAGAGATGCTGTACGTGAACCGTATACCGAAGGTTTCTTAAAAGGTGCTGCCGGTAAAGTAAGAAAAAACACAAAAGGCCGGTTCAGCAAAGGCGGGGGAGAGCCTACCACCTATAATGCACATGAATCTGGAGCATTACCACGTGATGTTATTAAAATACCAGCACTTGCAGGTGGAGCAGGCATGAGCGAACGATGGTTCATATGCAGAACATGCAACAGCACAGTGTTTACGCCTCAAGTTTTTACACAACATCGTGAACATGATTACCTAAAACATCCAACACAAAAACCAATAGAACTTACTAAACGATTATTGTTATCTGCAATGCCAAAAGACGGCGGCTTAGTGCTGGTGCCATTTGTTGGGTCTGGTTCTGAATGCTATGTCGCTAAGCAGCTAGGTTTTGACTTCATAGGCTACGAGCTTAATCCTGAATATGCCGTATTAGCGGAAGGCTTTATAGCTGGCACCGCCACCAGCAAGTAGCTCAGCTTTTTTTTGCTCAAACATATAGGGAGTAAAAACAACAAAACCATTAGGCAAGCGTTTGATTGACTTATTTTGTATAAAACGCGAATAAGCAGCCTTATACGTACCATCACGTTTATAAGGTGCTGCAAAGACTGCGGCTCCAGGAACTTCGTATTCAATGAGTATAATATCTATATTTTGGCTATCAACTTTTTTAGAAACTCGCACTTCTCGGCTGTGGGTAGCTTTTTTAACTTGATAATATAAGTATGTGCCATTTACCTGTGCTGAAAAATCTATACCTTTGTGATCTAGCTCAGTTGACATACTCACGCTACCGCTCCCAAATACTTGTTCAGCTACATAGCCAGCGTGTATCTGGGTAATGATGCTTGCCCACGTACGGTAAATTCTGGCTGGTAAACCTCTGTAAAAACATTCCGAACACATTGTTGTTTTTTGCCTAAAGCCTTCTATTTCTTTAGTGCAGCTGTTTTTATAGTATTCGTAAAAATCTTCAAAACCAAGCACGCGCCGTTGAGTCCAGTACACTTCATACAAGGCGTCTAAAGCTTGTATATTGCGTGGCATATCCATTTCTACAAGCTTAATTGGTTGGTACTTAATTCTATATTTATTAAGATCTACTTTTTGCAAAAATTCTTCAAAAATGGTTGCGTTCATATCCTATCACTATATATGCTATGAATGAATTATTAAAATATTGTACTAAGTTGATAGACGAGTATACCCGCGCAGCTTATCACTCCCAACCAAGGCAGCAGTATTGGCACACTAATGTATCCAGGGTTTTTAGGATGTTGTTTTTTAATCACAATCAAGGCAGCATTAACTGTCGCAAAAATAGCTAAAACGAGCATACTTGTTACTGATGCGAGCGAGACAAGAGGCAAGGCTATTACGCCGATTATCATGAGCCCGACAACCACAAAGGTAGCAAAAGCTGGCGTTTGATATGTGCTATGAACACTCGCAAAACGCCGATTTATCCATTTTTGCTTTGCCATACCATATAGCATGCGACTGCCCATTACTATCTGTACTACCACTCCATTCACCGTTGCAGCCATACCAATAATTGTTATGATCTCTGACGCAGAATAGCCACCTGCTTGAAACACTAAAGTGAGAGGGGCATTGGTAGCAGCCAATTCACTAGGACTTACCAAGGTGGTGGCGACAATCACGACAAGTATATATAGTACCGTGGCACCCAACAGAGATAATAAGACTGCAAGAGGCATCGTACGGCGTGGTGACTTGGCTTCTTCAGACACATTCACCATATCTTCAAAGCCAATAAAAGCATAAAATGCCAAAAATGCGCCGCTCATTACTCCGGCCCAACCGACGGAAGGATCAATAGTCAATATTGTATGGTAATCATAATTAGCAATAGCACCTTTGCCAATGTATATAATGATTAAAAGACCAACGACTTCAATAATAGTAAATAGTGCGGCTGCTTTAGCAGATTCGCCGATACCGCGCACAGCCAGTAAACCAATCGCCACTAGGAGTAGTATGCTAACGACAACCGCTGGTATAGCGATAAGTTCATTTACGTACCCAGCAAAGCCTTTAGAAAGTGCCGCCGCCGAGGCAACACCACTTAGTACCATTGCTACCCCAATAATCATAGAGAGGCGTTTGCTGGCAAATGCCTTAAACGTGTATACAGAAGCACTCGCACTTACTGGATATCTGCCCGAAAGCTCCATGTAAGAAAATGCTGTTATTGCTGCGATACTCATAGCAATCAAAAAGGCGAGGGTAGTGCTTGTACCAGCTTGGCCAGCAACTTTGCCAACGAGCACATATATTCCCGCACCTAATATATTTCCGAGCCCATACAGCGTAAGAATAGGTAAACCGAGTTCGCGTTTTAGTTTTTGCGTTCCCACATATGTATGGTACCACTTTTTTGGCTGCGTTTAATTGGCTCGTATCCATGTGAGTGCATTTAAAACCGTATAAATACACGACCCATGCTGGCAAACGTAGGTACACAATAGGTTTATAGCATGTGTAATTTGGTATGGATATTCTGTTTAGTATGAACTATAATCAATCAACGTTATGAAGAAACAATACAGTCCATACGGTAAATACATGTGGGACACGTGGTTCGCCATAGATTCAGATGGCACGTACCATGCGTTTTATTTAGAGTCAGATATTGGTGATACTCGATATGCAACCCCCTCTATAGGTCATGCTAAATCTAAAGACTTAAAAAATTGGGAACAACTAGATACGGTTCTGGAGCCAGGCAATGAAGGTGACTGGGACGATTTAGCACTATGGACGGGGTCTGTGTTTAAACATAAAGACAAATGGTACATGTTTTACACGGGCAGAAACAAACGTGACCAGTGGCAACAAGCAATAGGTCTTGCCATTAGTGATGATCTATACCATTGGCAAAAAGTCCCAGGGCCTGTGCTAGAACCCGGTGATTCCCGATATTCACCCCAGACCGATTTTAACGAAATAGATAATCCACCTGCATGGCGCGACCCATTTATTTTTTACGATGATGTAACTGAAAAATTTCATATGTTCTTTACTGCTCGTGTAAACAACGGCAATACGAGTTTTAATGGCTGCATAGGGAGAGCAACCAGCGATGATTTATTACGTTGGCAAACAGAAGAACCGGTAATCGTAAACGAAGGCTTTGATGAAATGGAAGTGCCACAAATGTTATATATTAAAAACCGCTATTATTTGTTATTTTCATACAGAAAATCGCACGAATTAAAGAATAAGCCCAAGCTAAGTAGCGGTCTATATTGCTTTGTTTCAAATGAAATAGGCGGTGGATATCGTCCTATCAAAGGTTGGTATGGCCAAATTATGAAATATGGCAATAAATACTATGGCATGAGATTAATCAAACAAAAAAGTAATAAACACCACTTTGCTATAGGGTGGCATCATTTAAAAAGAGGAAAATTTGTGGGCAAAATGACCGACGTCTATACCGTAAGGCTAGAACCACATGCGTTTAGTATTACAGATTTTAGTATCAATATCGTAGATACATTCAAAAAAATAACACAACCAAAAAAATAGCAGCACGGCACGTTATTACATAATAGTCAAAGAATGGGTAAAAACTGAAGGGCACCTGCGGCGATGCTAGAAGGCACTACTAAGTGTCTACGTGCTGCATTAACACAATTATTTACTAGATGCACGCTACGGGTTCATTCTAAAAGTATAGTACTGCGTATATTAATCAGGTATCATTGGTGAATGAGTGAGAAAAAAGGGGATTGTTTACTACAAAATGGTCCATGGAGTCATCGTGAATTACACAATAGCGACGACGAGACGCCTGATGCCCTTGGTAAATTCTGTGTCGTACAAGGCTGTCATAGAGCATTGATAGCGGCGAACGGCAAAAGCCACCAAAGTGGCACCTGCCTGCGTGGTCTTGTGTATTCAAGCGATATTTCTAATAATCAGCAACATACAATTAGCGTAAACCCAGAATATTTATAAGTAACTGTTTTTTCTAACAACTACATAGTTACATTCTTTTTTTTGGTTGGCTCTGCGCAGCCTGTCTTGACGCTGGTGTTTTATTAACATATGTCGTCTGTTTTACTATCTGACTGCGCTGTTCTAGCATTTGCTTTGCTTGTAAGCGTTCAATACGTTCGGCTTCTTGCTCTTTTATGTCATCAATTTTTGCTTGTATATACTTTATTCCGGCAGACACTAACCATGCAAATATGAGATAGATAATTATTGCAAATATTGCAGATACGTCTAAATAGCCTGTTTCACCTACTGGCTTAGAAGGAAAAATACCACGGAATGGCTGTAAAAAATCAGCCGACGTTCTATATACGAAATCTACAAATGTTGTAGGGTTTGCAGAAGTGGCGAGTAAGAAAGTTCTTAGCGCAAGCATCACAACGCCAAAGATAATCCATATATACAGGAGCCACGTGATAATTTTACCGAGTTTAAGATACCCTGGTACGGAAATAATTTTTGAATCGTTTGGTAAGCCTGTTTTTTCGTCTATGGCCATTTGGTTACTCCTTTTTTAATACTATAACTATAGCACAGTAGACAGGTGAGTGAACTAGCAACAGGCGAAAGTATGTGAGATACTAATACACATGAAAGCAGTCTGGAACAACCAAGTGCTCGCAGAAGCTCCTAAAGAGGATCTTATATTTATTGAAGGTAACCTATACTTTCCGCCGAGCGCTCTCCATAAAGAATTCTTTACAGCAAACGATGAGCACACGAGCTGTTTCTGGAAAGGCCAGGCTAGCTACTATGACATACTCGTGGGTGATAAAACCAACAAAAGCGCTGCTTGGTACTACCCAAAACCAATGGACGGCTCTATTGAAAAAGTAAAAAAAGACTTTACAAATTACGTAGCATTTTGGCGTGGCGTTAACGTAGAAGAATAATAGGTGAGCGCATTACGTAAGCTATTTACTGATAAAAATGGGCACATAGTCATTGCTCAGTTTCCGAATATTCCAATACTTGTATGGTTCGGCGCAGTTGTGGCGACTAGCATAAGTACTAGTTCTACGGCAGATACAGTTTTAAGTACCATAGGTACTGTTGCTCTTGCTAGCTGGGCATTTTTAGAACTTGTGAGTGGAGTAAATTATTTCAGAAGAAGCCTGGGATTAATAGTTTTAATATTCCTAATAATAAGTAAAATTAGTCAGTAGCCTAAGCACGAGCCGTTAAGTATTCACCAGGTTGAACGACAATATGCCCTTTGCCCCGAAATGCCATCTGAAAGCTTTCACCACTTCCGCGGCCAATAAGTGACTTCGCCTTAAAGCTGCTCTTTATAGATACTTGCAAGTCACTTGTCCACGCAATAATACTATTGACGTCCGCGTAGACCTCATTGCCGTCTACCGCTATAACCACTGGCAAACCAAAGCTTGTAATTGAAATGGAGCCAGTACCTTTTAGAGTCGTGTTAAAAAAACCACCAGCTGCAAAACCCATAACACCTGCCTTGAGTACGTTAATATCCCAGTCTATACCTTCTGTAAATGCAAGCACATTTCGAGAAGTTATTGTTAGTGCTTCGTTTTCTAAGTCTAATACATGTATCTGAGCAGCTCTGTCTGCTAAAAATACATCTCCTTGCCCAGCAACTTTCATAAGAGACATGCCTTCTCCTGTAGCAACACTTTTTACAAAACGACCAATTCCTGCACCTTTATAATCAAAATCAACGGTGCCCTTATAGGCAATCATGCTGCCTTGTTTTGCATAAATAGTGCCGTCTAAATTAACGAGCAACGTGAAGTCGTTTTGAGCTACAAACGTTTTGTTTTCATTTGTAGTATTTTCTGTATTATCAAATAGCTTGCCGCGCATAAGTAAGCCCTTTCTAGTATTAATCTGTCCTAAGTATAGCAAAGCAATACTGCCCACTACATATTTAGGCAGTTTGCTACAATAAAGGCATGAAGCTACACAAAATAGTACCTCAACTTATTGTGTTTCTTGTTCTCATTATTTTTGTAGCGCCATCAACTGCACATGCCAATACACAAAACTTTACAATTGCGTCCTTTGACGCAACATACACGCTTGGCAAAGACGATAACAACAGGTCTATTCTAAGTGTAGAAGAAACCATTACCGCACAATTTCCTAATTATGATCAAAACCATGGTATAGAGCGGGCTATCCCAAACACATATGATGGTCATTCGGTAAGTTTATCTATAGAGAGTGTTAACAAGCCAGATGGGACTAATTGGTCGTATACAACCTACCAGAGTAATGGTAATACGGTGCTTCGCATTGGTGATGCCAATAGATATCTGCAAGGCGAACAAATATTCATCATTAATTACATGCTGCGCGATGTTACTAAGAATTTTTCTGGTGGTGATGAATTTTTCTGGGATATCAATGGGACAGATTGGCAGCAAACTATTGAGCGAGTACAAGCAACGGTATATTTAGAAGATTCCATTAAGGCAGCCTTTGATAATAGGTTACAGTGCTACAGTGGAGTAGCTGGATCAACAGCGTCAGACTGTACAATAAGTGCCTCTATAGACGGGGTAATAACAGCCACGTCTACGCAACCTCTAGCGGCTCAAGAAAACCTAAGTATTGTTGTAGGCTTTGCACCAAATACTTTTAGCGGTTACGTCGCACCGCCTATACCGCTGTGGCTCAAGCTCTTTTGGTTTGTAGTTGTGCCAATTGGCTATGTAATATTTCCTATCTTAGTATTGCTTTGGGCGGTGCGGACTTGGCGCTCAAAAGGCCGTGATGTAACAAAACAAACTACCATAGTGCCGCAGTATATACCGCCCAAAAACACATCAATGTTGCTAAACGATACCATCATCAACACAAAAATGCGGCCCAAAGCAGTATCTGCGAGCATTATCGATCTTGCGGTACGCCACTACCTTAAAATATACGAAGTTAAGAAAAAAGAATACGAATTAGAGATAAACAAACCTGTAGACGGTACACACCCTGACGATGTATCTGTGCTGCAGCTATTGTTTGGTAATTCGTTGCAAGTAGGTAGCAGAATCGCCTTAAAAGACAAAAAAACTATTTACAAGCAAGTTGAACAGCTAGGTAAAGAAACGTATCAGGCTGCGATTGCTAGTGGGTACATGGCTGATACAAGAGCTGTCCAGAAAAAGGTTTATATAGTTGGCGGTATCTTCACATTTATAAGTATTGTAACCCTTAATCCACTGCTCTTTGTTGCAGCAATAACTACGCTTGTGCTCGGTGCGTATATGCCAGCACGTACTGCAAAAGGCATCGAACTAAAAAGCTACCTAGATGGGACTAAAATGTATATGCAAGTAGCCGAAGCAGAGCGTTTAAAGGTTCTACAGTCTGCCGATTCTGCTATAAAAGTGAATACACGCAGTGCTGATCAGCTCGTTAAATTATATGAACGCTTGCTCCCACTCGCTATGCTGTATGGCATTGAAAAAAGTTGGGCCACGCAATTTGCTCATTTATACACACCAGAAACACAGCCAGACTGGTACGTTGGTAATTACAGCACCTTTAATGCGGCTGTTTTTGCAGGTTCACTTGCCAGTTTTGGTAGTAGCAGCGTATCGAGCTTTAGCCCACCTAGCAATAGTAGCAGTAGTGGGTTTTCAGGTGGAGGCAGTTCGGGTGGCGGTGGTGGCGGTGGTGGCGGTGGTGGTTGGTAGTACTGCACGCGCGTGGCGATCACAATCTATCTAGCATAAGCCCACCTCGAGTGTTAGTATTGTATTAGTGTATAGATTTAAAAAAAATTATAAAAATTACCTACGTTACAACAAACATATAAGGGCGTGCGCTCTTTGTGCACCTGAAGATTTTACAATTATTGAACAAACAGAGTACGCCGTTGTTGTCGTGAATAATTACCCATATGATATTTGGGAACAATCAGTCGTATTGGAACACTTAATGGTACTGCCACTCGAACATAAAGCTAATTTGAGTGAGCTGTCACCAGCCATACAAAATGACATCATGGCGTTGCTTGCAGCATATGAAACTATGGGTTATAACATATACGCACGATCAGCCAATAGCAAGCATCGTTCAGTGGCGCATCATCAACACACCCATTTAATAAAAATTACCAACGATTACGCAAGAGCATCACTATATATCGAAAAGCCATATCTTTTAAAAATATTCGGTAGGCACGCAAAATCTAAAAAAACCGCCCAGAACTGAACGGTTTTTTTATAGAACAAACCAGATTTTAGTCGTGCTTTGGACCAACGTATTTGGCGTCGCCAAATCCTAGCATCAAATAGCCAACTAGTGAAAATAGCCATAACGCGATGACACCAAAAGCAGTACTTTTTCCAAAGTGTTTTGCTAAATCGATAGCCAGCATTAAAGCTACAAAAATATTCACAATCGGCACCAAGAACGCCAAAAACCACCATCCGTTGCGGCCAGCAATGGTAAATAATGTATACATATTATAAAAAGGGATGATTGACTTCCACCCAGCTTCGCCGGCTTTAGTAAAAATCTTCCATTGTGCAACGATAGCTACCACAATGACAACGACGTATAGTATCCAAAGTGCAGCTATTGCACCCCAAAAGCTCGTGCTATCAGTTGTAGTCACCGTAGTTTCAGGCGACAGCATTACTGGTGTTATTGTTTCTTGAGCAAACCACATAACTATAATCCTCCTTAAGTTATATCACCAGTATACGTACTTTTGTAATATTAACAATATTGCAAAAAAAGGTATTATATCAACAAGTAATTATTCTAAAACGTTGCTAGATTCTTCTGCTTTTTGTTCTGGTGGCATTAATATGCTATCTACCAGTTTATCTATATCGTCATCTGTAAGATTGGCTTTGACGGCGTAACCTTCTATACCCAAACTACGTAAATTAGCAGGAGCTTCACGCTCGTTCAGGTTAGATATCACATATACACGAATATTTTTACCCCACTCAGATGCCCGCATACGCTCAAGTACCTCACCACCAGAAAGTTTAGGAATCATCATATCTAACAGTACTAAATCTGGTAATTCACGTTCAATGAGCACTAATGCAGCCTCACCATCTGCCGCTGTATAACACTGGTAGCCTATAAGCTCTAGCCTTGTTTTATATATTTCTGCAAGGGCAGGGTTATCTTCTACAATAACGAGTTTACGTGTGAGAATTGGGTATTCTTCTTCCATACGATAAATAATAGCCTATTTTCTATATAAAACATACTCTACTGCGAGTAGTACAGCTATATTGCCTACACCAAGTGTAGTTGCGCCACGAGAGTATACTATACCTTATAAGGGGGTACTGGAGTATGAGTTTACCAAACACCTACACATCACAAAACGAAACAGGTTGTTGCGCTATACCTGATATACCATCGTGGCAAGATAAAGAACATATCTTTGATAATGAGAAATTTATTAAAATGCAAACCAAAAGTTTTTTATATATGCCTCTAAATATGTCAAAAATAATGAAGTTGTTAGACAACATAGCTACTGCTGCTGATGCCAAACCAAAACCAGAGCAAGCTATGGTGCTTAGCCATGATATTTCACCTTGGCGGGCAGAACACCTTTATAGAGTCACCAAGCAAGTCGAAGGTCAAGCTACTGTGGTATTGAATGGTACGTATATTTCTAAAGTCTTCACGGGGCCGTACAACAATGCTAAAAAATGGTACAAACAAATGCATAGCTTTGCAAACCAAAAAAATAAAACAATAAAAACACTGTATATGTTTTATACCACCTGCCCAAAGTGTGCCAAACACTATGGAAATAATTATGTGATAGGGCTCGCAGAAGTATAAATATGAGAAAGCCCCGGGCGCTGTAACGCGCCCAGGGCATCCTCTCGCTAAAGTACTACTGCAGCTCTTCTAGTGCTGCTTCGAGCTTCTTGTGTGAAACAACTACGGCATTGAAGAGCCGCAGCTCAGAAACAAGGCTCTTCTTACGCAGCCTGTCTTCATAGAAGAACCCCGCGTATACTACCCGCCATGCGTAAGTCTCATCATTGCGCTCAACGATAAGCACGTAGGTCGGGTCTCCACTTACGTGGTGAATCATGATGCCATCGTGCTCTGAGTCAGGTTCTAGCAGTACTACACCGTCGGTTACTACTAGCTGCAACGGTTTACCTATGCCAATCTTCGTCCAGAATTCACGGCGTAAATCCCCCACAGCTGGCTGTGGGATGAGCCCTTGTTCATACAGCCCTAAAGCTACGTTTTGTACGTTAACCTTCACTTAGGTTCCTTTCACGAGAGGAGCGTGCATCGCTTTGACGCAAACTAGACTATAATACAATATTTTATTAAAAAATACTAGGTTTATCGTGTGTTTACTAGATACAATTCTATGTGCTGCTTACTCGTCGCGTGGTTGAGCTTTTTCGGCGAGTTCTTTTGATGCTTGTTTATGTACAGTTGCTCTGGTAGGGTCTGATAAATCTATACGCCTACCGACACCGCTTTTTAGAAGTACAGATACAGAATCCCACGTACATTCTTCTACTGCGTAATCTTTGATAAATGTACTTCTTATATTAGCTCGCGTTTGTAATGGAGCATTATAGTAGGCATTCGCTATATCCTTAGGGTGCAAACTTTTTTTAAATGCACCATTATCACGCATCTTGAATCCGTAGCCTTTTTTGCGGACCACGCTGCCATCGGGCTGTGCTGTGATACCTATGTAGTCAAATAACATATCGTCACGAGCGTGCTCATAATATCCTCTTGCACTGCCAGCTTCTGCATCTTTCGCTAATATTTTTGTAAACTTTGCTGCCCAATCAGCACGATCAGCTAAAATACTTAGTGGTTGCCTATTGGCGAGGACCTGACGAAAATCTTGGCAAAATACTTTTAATTCTTGGGCAATATAGTAGTAGTCAAGGGGCAAATCGGTATACAGTTGCAAGTCGTCTAAAAACATATCTGCCAGTCGCTCTTGAAAGTCTAAGACTTCGTAGGTTTGCTCGTCTGGGCACATCATTCCATCTTTACCCATTGGGATTGCGTTATTTTGCTCAGCATAGGCTACATCATCACTCTGATATGATAAATGACCTAAAATATCTTGTTTAAGCGGAGTTTCTAAAGCGGCCATAAGCAATGCAACACCACCTAAGCGCATCATGGTTGCCCATGTTGATATGTTAATGTCGCTACAACGTATTTCTAATCTGTTTTGGGCTGTTTCAGAAATGCCTTGGGCGCCAACTGTTCTGTACATATATCCTGCATAGGAATAGCCTGTGACCGCTTTCAAGCCATCAATTTTTTGGCTAAATCTAAATTCATGATCTTGGTTTACGTAGCCGGCACCCGTTAAAAATGAGCGGGTAGCTAAATACCCAGCTAAAGGTAGTCTGTAATCGTAACCACGATCGTAATTGTCCCCGTATGGGTAGGCAAAATTATCGTGGCAACCCTTTCTATTACCCTGTGAATCTACTACTCTACGTTGTATTCTAATAATAGCTTCTTTCCCGAATTTCTCGGCGGTGTGCTGGCCGTAGAGCTCTGCCATATCTTCCATTAAATGTTCATTCGCCTGAATATACATAGCCGTCTGTTGTGGGTTTACGCATTCAGGTGTCGCTCTTTCTATGTTATCTATATGGCGCTCTCCTGAAGACTCTTCATCACAAGAGCCTCCTGCATAGACGAGGCCCCCATTTTGCAAATACACACCGCTATAGTGGTTTGCTACAAAACATAAAGATGTAGGAATAAACATATCTAAGTGAGCGGCAAAATAGTACGGCTGCTCCCATTCACCAGTAACGTTAACCATTAAAGCAGTTTCTTCTTCTGTACCCATGACAACAGGGAACTGCGGTGGATAGTTATAGTGAGCGTACGGTGCATTCATGGTTTAAAGTAATGGCTGAATAAACAGTTCCAAGATAATTAATATATATTACAATATTGTAATAATTTTGGTCTATTTTATTGTATAATATAGTAATGTTTGAAACAAGCCATATTTGGCACTTAGACACGGAAGATAACATTACCATCAGAAAGGGAGCCATTGCCGTAGACCCCGATGACATGCCTGTGCATATAGACGATGCAAAGCGATGTATAACAGTAGCAAGTGGGCTGCAGCCACGTGATTTTATCGTTACAGCTAAACGTATCGGGGCAGACACATGCTACGAAAATACTCAAAGTTTTTTAGTAACAATAGTAGAAGCTGATGGCAGTGGCATAATTGTACATGGTGATAAGATTTTACAATCACCTAGAGAATGGACCACGCACCGTATAGAGTCATTTTGGAAGCTATTAGAAGAAATCGAACCAGAAATATATAGCATTTTTGGTTTGCAAGGTTTACAAACGTATATTCGTAGATCATATATTTTATAGCACCAAACGTATACCGTTTGTTCACTCCTATGCTGTACTATATATAGTATGAAACTATTTAACCGATCAAAAAAAGTTCTATTTCTATTAAGAATCTTATAAAACTCAATAAAGTTGCATTTGTATTACACCTATTGCAGGGCATTTTAATGGTATGGCTTGTAAAAGCAGTTGGCATAGACGCAAGCTATGATGTGACCGTAAACTATCTAAGCTTTAACCCTATAACAGAGGTACTCGAGCCAGCAACAACAACACTATTTGCAATAAATTTCGCTTGGTTAGTAGCCAGCTTTATGTTTATGAGCGCACTGGCACACCTTAGTATCGTAACGTGGTATAAAAAAACATACATAGCAGACCTTGAAAAGGGTATAAACAAAGCACGCTGGATAGAATATAGCATTAGCGCAAGTACTATGATGATTGCAATTGCACTCCTCAGTGGTATGCAAGATCTAGCGAGTTTAGTAATGATATTTGCGCTTGTAGCCGGCATGAACCTCATGGGCTTGGTGATGGAAGTCGTAAATGCCGGCAAAAAGAAACCAGCTTGGCTCAGTTTTGTAATTGGATGTATTTTAGGGATTGTGCCGTGGATTGCCTTTGGTATCTACGTCTTTGCTGCCAACAACTATAGCGTTAATGGCGTACCTGGGTTTGTATATGGTATCTACGTGAGTATATTTATATTCTTTAACTGCTTTGCCATTAACATGTACTTACAGTATAAAAAAATTGGCAAATGGAGCGATTATTTGTACGGCGAAAAAGTATACATTGTTTTAAGCCTACTGGTTAAATCGGCACTCGCATGGCAGGTGTACGCTGGTGTGTTTCAACCCTAATATTCTTTATAGTCTGGTAATCTAAGTTATTTTACTGTATAGTACTACCGTCTTATACACCAATACAAAGGGGAACAGCAGTGCAAATCACGGTGAGTAAAGGAGAAGAGGGCTCCTATGTCCTAACTCTTGAACCGCAGCATCACACCCGATCATACGGCAATGCCTTGACAGAAAGATCTCATGAAATAGACGCGCGCGTCTATGCCAGCGATAGAGAGGTTTTTCTTCACAAGCGCCCACACTTCAGAAGCATAAGAGCCTACGAAACTGTGTTGGTCAGTGTTGCAAAGCATGTCTGCGGTGCACATGATGTCCGCGTGCAATACGCCTGAGAAGGTAGGTATAGACACACCCCCAAGAGGGCCCTGCAGCTACCATGCCAGCAGGCGCCCTCTTGGGTATTTCAATTTTGCCAACCTGTATGATGCTCACAATAGGTAAAATCTTTGCCGCAAACCGAGCAACCATAACCGTCAATATAATCACTTGGTTCAAAAGGTATTAATCCGTCTATGTTAGATTCGTATTGCGGCTCCGCAATATATGACTCATCTCCTGTATCTCTGTAAATGTCATTCAACATTGCTTCCGCTGATAGGTTAGAACGTAGCGCCCGTAATGTACGTAAACATGCCAGCTGTTCATCTAGTGATAATGCTTGGCCATTTTTGGCATTAAGCACACTAGTAGACATGTCTTCGTTTTCTTGGGCTATGCCAATAAACAGGTATGGTTCCCAAGGTATTTGACTCTCTGGCAATGTGCCATATGGTTCTGGGTCCTCCGCCGTATGCCGTGCATATTCAAGTAGCAGACCCACAGTCGGCGAGCTAGTGTTTGCTTGTAGCGAAATATTCGCTTGCTCTGTTTGGCCATGCTGTTACACCGTCACTTCTTGCAAAACTCGCAAGCGAACCGACACAAATTCATTTGGTGTTACGATATCCAGTCTATTAGTAACTATGTCTGTCACAATCTGATCTGCTTCGCTAGAGTAACAGCTTGTGAAATAGCCGTAGTTATTAGCTGTGTCATAGGCCTCTTCTGCCAATAGTTTTTCTATACTTTCTTCAAACTCATGGTGGCCAACTGGTGGGTGATACATATCACGCATTTTTAGAATAATATACCGTTTTTATAGTTTTTACAATCTTAATAATAGTGGTAAAATATACATGTAGGACAGCGGCAGTTACAACCTGCGTCTATTGCGGCTACGGATTATATTAGTAATAATTCGGGCCGATTTCTTATTTTTTGGCCAAGGAGGACACCATGCAAGATATTAGAAATAAAACCCAAGGAATGTCACCTTCCAACAAGGCACTTGTTATTTCTAAAGCTGCGCATGCAGGGCAAACAAGAAAAGGTACAAACCAACCGTATATTATTCACCCTTACAGTGTGTATGGTAATTTGCTGCCATATACAAATGACGAGTCCACGCTTGCCGCAGCGCTGCTACACGATGTTCTAGAAGATGTAGACCCAACTCGCTACAGCGAACAGCACATGCGTGAAGACTTTGGAAATGACATTGTCTCTATTGTAAAGCTCGTTACAAAGGATAAGACAATTACCAATTGGCGGCAAAGTAACCAAAGTTACCTAGACACATTATGGGCGACAAACGATGAGCGTGCGCTGCTTGTCAGTGCAAGCGACAAGCTAGACAACTTAAGCACTTCTTTACATGATCACGCGAGGGAAGGTGATACCTTTTGGGCGCGCTTTCACGCTGGTAAAGAAGACCAAAAATGGTGGTACGACAGCGTTCACCAAGTTCTTGTAGCTAAAATACCGCAACATCCAATCGTCCAAGTATATGGCAAAAAAGTAGCCTTACTTAAGCAGTTGTAACGGGTGATTGCCTAGTTCTCTTTAGGTGTATCGTGCGCAGCTAGAGATAATGGTTTTTTATTGCCTATTTCTGGCAATATATAGAGCGCCAATATAAGTGCAAATAAAACAGCGAATCCGCACATTATAGATGGGATACCAGCCCGCGCTTGCGGGTTAATTGCGTACACCATTGCTGTAGGAACTAAGAAAACTGCATACCCCACCATAAGAGCCTTGGTTGTCTTGCGTTCAGTTTTAGCGCTTGGTGGCATGGTATAAAGAAAGCGTGCACCTACCAGCAGCGCAGCTAATAGCCAACCATAGTAATACAACCCATAGAATAAGGATGGCAGTGCACCCAACTGAAATATTACATAGTTACCAGTACATTGATGCCCAGCAAAAGCCGTGGGCGATAATAGAAAATATGCCATAAAACCGGCCATACTCGCATAGGCAGTCATCACCATTTTGTTGGCAGATGATTTATTAAGTGCAAACATCATATGTAACCCTAGTGCTGGTAACGCGGTAATCGCTACATAGCCAACCCGTGACCATTGGCCCGCGCTCAAACTGGCACCTCCACATACAAAATATTCTGCTAATTGAAAAAGCCCGAGCATGAGTAATGTTGCTACAATAAGCCGTGTAATTTCATTGCGATGGAACCGAAGCATTACATACAGAGCCAGTGAAATTTCTATTATAAACGTGGCTATCATGACAGGTGGTGAAAAGCAAAATAATGTATTTTGACGGTTTTTTGCTAGCATATACCTAAACTATACATCACTGGGTTCACTAACGTGTGCATGTTCGCCATCATCTAGATATGTTTTATAGGCTAACCAACCAGATGCAGACGTGGCAATCATACCGCCAATCCCATCGGCATAGTGAAAGTACGGCGTAACAGCAATCGCAAAAGATGTCACCGTTGCCATACTGCCATCTACAAAAAAGTGCCGCTCGGCGTCTTTATATGCAAGGGTATCATCTCTTCTTCTTTTTATAGAATATATAAGCCCAGCGTTAATTGCCACGGCACCTAGTTCAGCTGATAATGCCTTCACATTTAGTGGGGCTTCTTCAGGGTTTGCAATAGAGTGGGCAGCATTCGCGCCAGTCATAATAGCCCCAGCTGCAATAGCCGTTGCTGCCAATCGACGCCTTCGCATTACTTTTTTGTGAACATATTCGTCGCTTAACTCTTTTTTGTGTGTTGATGTATGAGCACCATGTGAAATTGAATCTAGAAAATTATGCCAGCCATTTGCAAATGCTGCGCTACTACCGCTCATAAGCCCTACGGTCGCCTCGACAATACCATAGCTAAAGTTCAAACCTGTCGCTATACGCATAATCGGTCTTGGAGAGCCTGTTTTTTTATATTCTATATTACTAGCATTTTTATACATACCATTATATAGTATGTGCTCAAAAAGTAGCGATTACAAGCGCAAGCATTCATATACGGTATAGCTTTTTGCTTAGGTTGAGTAGCAGCTTTACAGGTCCTTAACAAGCAATTCTTTATAGTTAGTAATAGTCACGTAACAGAAAGGGTGCCATGGATATAGTGAGGAGAAGCCCAGCTGGTTTAGTAATAAAAATTATTGCTATAGAAATATCCTTAGAAATCATTTATTTGTTACTTTCTACGGCGCTTGTAGAAGTACGTAGCCAAGCTGGTGAAAGCTATACACTAGCGTGCTATTTTATCTGTTATGTTCTTAAGTCTTGCGATAACTGCTGTCGTCACCTTAGTCGCTCAGTGGGCAAATGAAGGCTATTATATTAAAGAAAACGAATTAGTTGTCAGACGGGGTATCATTCACAAAACAGAAATTTCTTACCCCTATGCTAATATGCAATCTGTGTCTGTTCAACAAGGCTTTTTTGGCAGATTATTTAACTTTGGTTTAGTAACCATCTTTATACCAACACTTGGTAAAGATATACTATTCAACGAAATATCAGCACCTAAAAAATTTGCACAAATATTGAAAGACCACATACCGTACGCTGAAAGCGGCCAATTTTTAATTCGCAAATAGTTTAGCACGAAAGCAGTAACAGCTTAACGACTGCTTAACATCATTGATGCTAAACTATAAATATGATGAATAAAGTGAATATTCTCGTCGTAGAAGATAATACAGATATGCGAACAGCTGTGTCTGACTATTTGACTGATAACGGATATATTGTCCGGAGTGCCCCAAGTGCCGAACTAGCCCAAGAAAAGAACTATCCAGCGGCCTCTGATATAGCGGTTCTTGACATTTCGTTACCAGGCATAACAGGTTTATCATTTACAAGAATGCTCAAAGAACAAGGCTTTGATGGCCCGATAATAGCCATAACAGCCCGCGACACAGTAGACGATAAAATTATAGGTTTAGAAGCTGGTATGGATGATTATTTAGTGAAGCCATTTGACTTACGGGAGCTAGTTGCCCGAATAAACGCGCAACTACGTACCAAAGGTATCCAACACGATCTTGCTCCTATAAAAACGGCTCACTTTAAAATAGAGCCAAAAAGACATAAATTCTTTATACAAGACAAGGAGGTAAAGCTCACGCTTGTTGAATTTCGTATTATGCGAAAGTTAATGCAAAATAGTCATACAACCGTGAGTACGCAAGATATTATTGAGTCTGCTTGGGGCGATGACGCTGCAATAACCAACCCCCCAATACGCATTCATATATCTAACTTGCGCAATAAAATTAATGATCCTACGCTAACGATAATCCAAACTATACCTGGCGTCGGCTATTTACTAAATGATTAATAACTATGGATAAAGTACTTGCAACAGCCAGAAAAAATCTTACATTTGCTACGGTTGGCGTAGCGATTATTTGTGCTTTGGTTGCATCTATTGCTATGTATGCCTACGCAGAACAGCGTTTGCAGCAAAATATTTCTGCTGCAAAAATTGGCCAGCTTGCACAAGACAATTCAGAACTAAGCGCCTACATAGCCAGCCAAGCACCAAATCATGCCCATTTTGAAACCATTGCTGGAATCATACAAAGAGAAGACAGAAACCAAATTACCGCGAGTTTACCTTTTGTGCTCGTGGCAGTGATTGTCATGAGTGGGCTGGCTGGATGGTGGCTATCGCGCCGCTTGCTCAGCCCCGTAAAAGAAGCGTATCTTTCGCAACGACGTTTTATGCAAGATGCTGCTCACGAGTTACGCAATCCGTTAGCTGCTATGAGCACAATGCTTCAGCAGGCAAAAAATCGGCCTCCTGCAGGCAAAGAGCTCAATACGTTCATTCAATCTCTTGGCAGGCAGGCAACACATCTGACAAGCATAACAACTGACTTACTGCTACTAGAACACCGTGATTACCCAGGTACACAAGAGATCGATATCGCCGAACTATTAGGTGATATTGTAGAAGAGTTGCATCATCAAGCAGTCGCCTAGCATATTGCAGTGAATCTTAAAAAACCAACAACGCTCAAGACAAAAATAGATCCTCAGCATTTTGTGTACATAGTAAAAAATGTGCTAGAAAATGCCATTAAATTTAGTGACAAAAAAGGCAAGCCAATTGACGTACAACTAACACATTCAAAAACAGGGTGGACCCTAAAAGTAAGAGACTATGGTGTTGGTATACCAAAGCAAGATTTACCCAATATTACACAACGTTTTTATAGAGCAAAAAATGCGACTAATACAGACGGGACCGGCTTAGGCATGGCAATAATAGATAAATTTGTTTCTATCTATCATGGCGATGTCAGCATAACAAGCACCGTCGGTAAAGGAACTACCGTAATAGTTACATTGTAACTATACACATTCTATACACCCCTCCAGTCATAATAGTTAGTGTAATTAACTAATTAGGAGGAACGTATTATGGAAAGTAACAAAACAGCAGGTATCGTAGCCGTTGTATTAGCCATCGCAGTTGCCGTTGGTTGTATTGTGTGGTTCGCGAATAGAGAAGATACTACAGCTACAAATGAGACGAGCCAAAGTAACATGCAACCTGCAGAACAACAGGCCAACCGTGACATAGTGGTGGTAGCATCAGAAACAGAAAGCCTCAGCACCCTAGTGACTGCTGTAAAAGCTGCAAATCTTGTAGAAACATTGCAGGGAGCAGGACCGTTCACTGTATTTGCCCCAACCAATGATGCTTTCGCTGCATTGCCAGCCGGTACGCTAGACACGCTGCTCAAGCCAGAGAACCAAGATCAGCTTAAAAGTATCTTGACCTATCATGTCGTACCAGGCACCGTACTCGCTGGTGACCTAACAGATGGCCAAGTTATCACTACCGTACAAGGTGGTACACTTACTGTTAAAATCGCCGATGGTATGGTCTACCTTGTTGACGCAACAGGCAACCAAGTTAAGGTAGAAAAGGCTGATGTTAATGCAGACAATGGCGTCGTACACGTCATTGGCGGTGTACTATTGCCTCAGTAAATAGCAGGCGGCATCTTTAACAAATATTTTGGTTGTTTCTCAGCTAATTATCAGCTAGTAACGTAATACTAATCTGCGACATAGCCGCATATATGCAGTATGCACATAAGGTAATCCGCTAGAACTATTGACCCTTTATGTACATGTGGTGTGTCTTCTGCGAGGGTACACCACCTAAAAAAATATTAAGCATTGGAGGTAACGCTATGGACTTTATAAGAGACTTACTTGGGAGTGTACAAAACGTATCTCAGCAAGCGATTCCAGAGCCACAAGAGCTCATGGATATTGCACTCGGCAGTACCAGTATAGACGAATCTATTCAACAATTTACCGAGAATACCGATACGGTACAAACAATTACCGATAGTCTTAAGCGATAGTGTCACTCCAGGTGTAGAAGCGTTGCGTGTGCAGCATTACATTCGCTTAACGTACGTCATATGAAGCTAATAATTATCAGTAGTGTAAGACGATGACATGCAAATAGTATGTAAGACTAGTAAGTAGAATGCGGCTGATAATTGCGAATACGGCCCGGGGATCTCCCCCGGGCCGTTCGCTAGTTTACTGCTTTCGCTCAACAAAGAGCCATTTGGCACCACTCTTTCGTTGGGCAGGAGTGGGCAAGACAGAGACCCGGACCACGTTCTTGTAGACGACGTCCACTAGCCCAGCCAGCTTGGCTCTAGTGAGCTTATCTGCCTTGAGCGAAGCTCGGGCGACAGACTCTTTTACTACGATGTGATCCCTCCCAGACTTGAATCGCTTGAGCCTCTTTACCACCTCTTCTTCTGGCACCAAGAGACAAAGCGAACCCTTGCCATCCGTGCGCCATTCGATGTCCATAGAGCCCAAGTGAACTGTCTGGGTGTCAGTCAATTCTGGTTTGTGAGCGTGAGCGTATTCGATGATTACGTCCACCAGCCTGTCCGCATCGCCACTAAGCGAGCTAATATCTGCATCGTAGCGTTCGTTCACCTTGGCTAATGCAGCCTGCTTACGTTCTTGCGTGGTCGCAAGTTTACGTAAAATCTTACCCAGCCGACGCCCCAGATTTTCTAAATCCATGAGCGATTGCGGGGCTTGAATAGCTTGTTGTGGTTCAGGTTCCGACACTGCCTCCACCTCCAATTGTAGATGTCCTCTAGTAACCTAGCCTATAAATTTTACAATGCATCAATATTGTATGCAAATATTGAGACCTAAAACAACTCTATTCTAGTTATTCCATGAAAAAAGCCCACGCGTAGGTGAGCTATTTTCATGGTGACCCCGGCGGGGTTCGAACCCGCGATCTTCTGGATGAGAACCAGATATCCTGGACCACTAGACGACGGGGCCATTTCGTATATACTGCTGCGTCTATATGTAAAACTCAGTAGTACTTTACCACATTACCAATACTCTGTCTAACCCCGTAAGCTGTAATTAAATACCCAAAATCTGCCTCTTTTTGGCGTCAAATTCTTCTTGCGTAAGAATACCTTGATCTTTTAAGGCAGCTAGTTGTTGTAGCTCTTGAATTTGGTCCTCGTTACTTGTTGCCATAGGGGCAGCTTGTTGTGGTTGTTGCACCTGATCGTCGTTCTGAGACCATCGCCTCGCTTGGCGTCGGCTAACGTTATTAGAAACTGCCGTTGCCGTTCCAGCAACTACAGCCGTCCTAGCTACTCCTCGTAATAATCCTGGCATATTAATTTCCTCCTTCTAGTTCAGTTTGTGCTTCTGGGTGGATCCGGCCTTCGGCGATGAGATACCCATTGGCATCAATAAGTGCTTTTTTAAGTGGTAATGCCCATACGTGTTCTAGCACCAGTAAGCCAGCGGCTGTATCTGGCTCTAAAATATCACCAACTTCGTCTATGTCATCTTGAGTAATGGCAGAACCGTCTGTGACATATTTTTGTGAAAAAGAGGCTATTACTTCGTCGCCTGAATCAGTAACATTCAGCTGCGTTAGCGTTCCGTCTGTATCTTTTTGGACAAACCCAAGCGCGATGACCCGGATTATGTTTTTATCTATAGCGTCGGATAAAGCCTCAAGTACACTCCCGTCAAATTTATTACCTTCAAAACCAACCACTAAATAGTCTATCGGTCCTCTCATATCACTCCTTTCATTTAGTACTACCTACTAGTGTAGTATATTTCATGCACAAATACATCTCCTGATGTAATAGAAACCGTTATTGTTTTTACAGGGTGTAACTGCAATAATAAACGTATGCGTTTTACTAGCAATGGTGGGATTGTGCTGCAATAATGCTCGGTTTTAATAAAAAGCAAACGCCACAGTCAAACCAAGCGCCTACGCTCGCCAAAAATTTATTTGACGAAAAGGCCAAATCTGACATCATTTTAAATGCCATAGACGACGGCGTTATTTTAATTGATGCTAATAAAACAATTCAGCTTTTCAACCCAGCAGCAGAAAAAATTACAGGGTGGGCACAAAAAGATGCACTTAATATTCAGTACACATCTGTATTAAAGCTCATAGATAAAAAGAACGAACCATACACGCAAGAAATGGATCCGTTTTACCGTATTTTTACAGAAATTGCTACCATCAAAGACAATCAAGCTAATATATTATCAAGCGGTGGCAAGCTCATCGCGCTTGATATTACAGTCACCCCACTTATCAATCAACAAAACCAGATCACGGGCGCAGTTGGCGTATTTAGAGACGTCACCGAACAACGAAGCGCAGAAGCACAACGGGCAGAATTTATAAGTACCGCCAGCCACGAAATGCGCACACCAGTAGCTGCGATAGAAGGTTACTTAGCGCTTGCTATGAATGAGCGCGTCTCTAAAATAGACTCAAAGGCACGTGATTATTTAGAAAAAGCTCACACCAGCACCCAGCACTTGGGTAAGTTATTCCAAGATTTATTAACAAGTGCCAAAGCAGAAGACGGCCGTTTGCAAAATCACCCTGTAGTGACAGAAATGGGTGAATATTTAGAGCAATTAACACAAGATTTGCGCTTTAGTGCAGAAAAAAAGGGTCTTGGTATGGAATACCTTATAGGCGCTGTCGGCCAAGCCACTAGCGGTAACCGCGGTGAAGCTGGCGGGAAAAAAGTTGTAAGGCCCCTTTATTATGCTCACATAGACCCAGACCGCATGAGAGAAGTGATTACCAACTTGTTTGATAATGCCACAAAATATACAGATAGCGGAAAAGTAAGCGTGGGCATTACTGGTGATGACCATGTTGTTCAAATTAGAATCCAAGACACTGGCGCTGGTATTCCCAAAGAAGATGTACCACACTTGTTTGAAAAGTTTTACCGCGTAGACAATACGGCGACACGCACCATAGGTGGTACTGGTCTCGGTTTGTTTATTTGCCGCAAAATTGTAGAAATGTATAACGGGCGAGTATGGGTAGAAAGCACACTTGGCCAGGGAAGCATCTTTTATATCAATTTGCCGCGACTAACGACAGAAAAAGCCCAAGCGCTCCAGATCCAAGAAACCGCTGCCGCAAGTGGTACTGCTGGGCAACCACAAGTGACGCAACCTACCTTGTAGTCGCACCCTAGTAAAAGAAATCAGCTCCATGCTACAATAATCAGATAAGCATAATCAATAAAGGGCAACTTACATATCATGGCAAAAATCCTACTGGTAGAAGACGATAACAACCTAAGAGAAATATACGGCGAACGGCTCATGGCTGAAGGCTATGATATCGTGTCTGCAAGCGATGGCGAAGAGGCATTACAAACTGCCGTAACTGAAAAGCCAGACCTTATTATTAGTGATGTTATGATGCCAAAGATAAGTGGCTTTGATATGCTAGATATCTTACGGCAAACGCCAGAAACAAAAGACGTTAAAATTATAATGATGACTGCCCTTAGTCAGGCAGAAGATAAATCACGCGCAGATGAACTTGGTGCCGATAAATATCTTGTAAAATCGCAAGTCACGCTAGAAGATGTAGCTCGCGTTGTTCATGACTTACTTGGTGACGAAACTGGCGAATTATCGCCCCCTACAGAAGAGACGACTCCAACTGAAACTACTGCCAGCCTACCAACAAATGAAGCGCCAGTAGCCGAGCCCATGCCAGCTCCTGCACCCGTTGTGAGTGAGCCTACTACGGTAGCACTGCCAGTCGAACCTGCAGCAGATGCAATACCCTCTGCTGCTCCAACAGATGCGCCGAGCCCGACGATTAATGTCTCCGACCCATATTCAGATGCGACGAGCCAAGACGCACAGAACGTCACCGCGCCAGTAGCCGAGCCCATGCCAGCTCCTGCACCCGTTGTGAGTGAGCCTAGCACTACAGCACCATTGCCGCAGCAAACTACTTCTGAAGTGCCGACAGTGCCGCAGCAAGCCAGTGCAAGCTCTACAAATACGCCAGATCCGGTAGTTACCACTACAACTGATCCAGCTACTGGTATGGGTAATCCACCAGTGGTCACAGCTTCAGCGCCCGTTAACCCTATAAGTGGCGCAAATCCTGAACCAACGTCGCCAGCACCAACTGTCGCAGCCGCCGATCCAGAAGCTATGCAAGCAGAACTTAACGAAGTCGCCCAGCAAATCGAAGAGTTCGCGTCAGATAATGCGACACCAGCAGCATCACACCAAGAACCTGTGCATACACCCACTCAGCAAGATATTATCCATGCTCAAAATGCTGCCGAAGAGCCAACTATTGTAAGCGCACAGCCCGCAACCACCCAAACAAACGTGCCTCCTGTTGTACCAATTAACACGAGTAGTCCAGAACCAGCATCTGCCAGAAAAAAAGTTATTCAGCCAGTTAATGGCCAAACGCTGTCAATGCCAGATATTCATGCCTTATACGAAGAAGAAATGGCTAAAGAGGCTGCTGATTCTCCGGTTATTAACCCGGGCAGCGGTAGTGTCATAGAAAGTCCGCCGGTAGCAAACGATACCCAAGATAATCCAATTACAACAGCACCTGCCATCGAGGAAAACGCACCCCCATTAGAAACAGCTGATGTTACACAAATAGAAGGCATGTACGCTAATGAAGAAGCTGCAGAAGAAGCAGCCGCCCAAAATATACCAGCTGCCCCGCTGCAAGCAGCACCACCTAATCCTAGTGTTACAGCTCAAGCTCCAGAGACCACACCTCAAAATCCCAACGACCCAAACAATATTGCACTGTAAAACAACGACAAACACCTGGGCTACACATGAACCTTATCGCTAGTGATACCTTGCCATACACTGGTAGTATATAGATATGCGTATTAATAAGTATGTAGCGCTCGCCACTGGGCTCAGCCGGCGCAAAGCAGATGCTGCGATTAGCCAAGGTGAAGTTACAGTAAACGACACTATTGCTGATATTGGTGTGCAAGTAGAAAAAGGTGACATTGTCGCTCTACGTGGCAAACACATCGTCGTACCACACACCTTCACAACGATAATGCTACATAAACCTATTGGCTACGTATGCAGTCGAGATGGTCAAGGATGTAAAACTATTTATGACCTACTGCCTGCAACTTACCAGAATCTTAACCCGATTGGTCGGCTTGATAAAGATTCGACTGGGTTATTACTTTTGACAAACAATGGTACGCTCTCACAAAGCCTGATGCACCCCAGCAGCAATAAGACTAAAGTCTATATGGTTACCCTAGATAAGCAACTACTTCAAGAACACGCACAGCTTATCAGTGGGGAAGGTGTACTTTTAGAAGATGGCATGAGTAGACTAGAGCTCAAGCAGTACACTCCTCGTGATGCCACGTGCTGGTGGGTAAGTATACAAGAGGGTAGGAATCGTCAGATTCGTCGTACGTTTTCTGCGTTAGGCTACACTGTGATACGTCTGCACCGGACTCAGTTTGGTGAATACCAACTCAAAAATTTAGCAATTGGTAAATATAAACTCGTTACTATATAACACGTCGCGCAACAAACGCTACATATGTATGCGTAGCGTATAACTCAAAATATCTACGCTGTTCATCATATGTAGTTATGCATGCAATACGTCTATTTGTCAATGAGTCTATATCTGTTATACTGATGGCAATGAGTACAAACAAAACACCAATTGTTGCCCTTGTAGGGCGTGCCAACGTGGGCAAAAGCAGTCTGTTTAATGTTATGGTTGGCTACCGCGAGGCTATTGTTGCAAAAGAAGCTGGCACTACACGTGATAGTATTTCAGTGAAAGCTAGTTTTGATGGACATGATTTTTGGCTCGTAGACACTGCAGGTATCAAACCAGCAGAAGACGACTTTGAGCTCACCATACAAGAACAAATTAACCAAGCAGCCGATAGTGCAGATGTTATACTTGTAACCGTTTCTGCAGACGTACAAATCACTCAAGACGACCGCCGCGTTGCCACTATGGCTCTTAAAAGCAAAAAAGAAGTTATTCTGGTTGTTAATAAAATTGACAAAGCACCACACGACGACCTAACACGTTGGCAACGACTCGGTATTAAAACCATATTTGGTACGAGCACAACCCAACGAGCTGGCATAGAAGAGCTCATGGAATACCTGGCCGAAATATTACCAAGGGCAACTATTAAAGAAGCTGATGATCGCATTCGATTAGCAATTTTAGGGCGACCAAATGTGGGCAAGAGCTACCTTTTTAATACTCTGGCAAAAAAACAACAAGCGGTCGTTGCAGATAGGGCTGGTACCACAAGAGACATCAATCGTACGGTGATACGGTACCAAGGTAAAGAGATCGAACTTCTAGACACAGCTGGTATTCGCCGCAGTGGGCGGATTGAACGAGGAGTCGAACAGTTTAGTGTGTTGCGCTCGCTTGCTGCGATTGAACAAGCTGATATTTGCTTACTGCTCGTAGACGTAAACGAACTAAGTGTTGCGCTCGATCAAAAAATCGCTGGCATGATAAACGACGCAGGGAAGGGGCTAATTTTAGTGGTAAGCAAATGGGATAGTGTAGAAGAAAAAGATGCTTACACACGTGATGCACTCGCTCCGCAAATAAAACGTGATTTTGACTTTATACCGTGGGCTCCCCTAATATTTACCAGCGCGACAACAGGTAAAAACGTTACGAAACTATTTGATTTAGCACTAGATATCACCGCTGCTCGCCAGAAAAAGATAGCTACCCCAGAGCTTAATAGATGGCTTCGTTTTTGTGCTGATGCGCATCCTCCAGCAGGGCTAAAGAATCGGCACCCGAAGCTCAACTATATTGTCCAAACAGATGCCCAAACACCTACATTTAAGGTCTTTGGTGCCCATACCAAACTCCTGCACTGGAGCTATAAACGCTACCTAGAAAAACAACTCCGTTTAAGCTTTGGCTTTGAAGGAACTGCGATAAAAATGTACTATCTAGAAAAAAGTATCGATCGACATAAAACAGAAGGGAAGAAACACTAACAATGGGCTTATTTCAAAGACAGCCACTCCACCAATCATTAAAAGTGCCCTACACTATAGGCGTAGCTCAGACACGTCGCATTCTCATTGTTGGGCTCGGGAACCCAGGTAAAAAATATGAACGTACGCGGCACAATATTGGGTTTTTGGTACTTGATTCGCTCGCTGCGTCATTAGATTTTCCAAGCTTTACCACAAACAAAGATTTTAAGGCTGACATTTCCGAACATACTATTGGTGACACTAAGGTAATTCTCGCAAAACCTACCACGTACATGAACGAATCAGGTCAAGCCGTACAACGCATTGCTCACTTTTATAAAATCCCGCTGCAAGATATTGTAGTCATACACGATGAGCTGTCTATAACGTTCGGTCAAATCCGCATGCGCGTAGGTGGGCAGTCAGCTGGCCACAATGGAGTACAATCGGTCATTCAACAGCTCGGACCAGAATTTGGACGTATTCGCATTGGCATTAAAAACGAACATACACCAAAAGACGATACAAGTAGCTTTGTGCTTGGTACATTTTCTGCACAAGAAAAACCACACGTAGCGTCGCTGGTAAACGAAGCGTCGCTCGTCGCAAACGAGTACATTTACGGTGGAACTTTACCACACGACACTCGTTCTATTATATTGCTTTAACCAAACACTCGGGTGCGTAAAAGTAGCACTCGTAGACTAAGTGCTATGGCGTATAAACCGATTGCCGTTATTGCTACGGCTTTACTAATTATTATAAAGCTCATCGCGTTTGTTACATTGAGTAAAGCAGTCACAAAATCATTTGAGACCGATGGGAAAATATATCCAAAAAAAGTCCTAAGTACCATGACAAAGAGTACTAACCCACAGAGCTGTATACCAATTTTTTTGAATAGTGCAGTAAACTCTGTTTTACGAAATGTTTTATTGTGTATAGACTGCGCCAAGGCAATTCTTTCTGTATATTCTTTAGTGACATGCTGCGCAGCAAAGAATATCAATATGGTGAGTGCACCAAAAGTTGCCCATATCATAAAATCAATAATACGTGGATCAATATTTGCCTCAAAAGATGTAATTTGATCAGCAATGAGGTAGCTATATGGCTGTGATTGCCAGACAGCAGATATGCTCACCCCATCGCTATTTTGCTGCCATAATAGCTGCATATTGGCTACTAACAGTAGTGTGAACGCACTCATGATATATAATATTACTTCACTAAGCTCTGGCAAGATAAGTTTTCTAATAGAGTGCATAATATAAACATAAGTATAACAAAAAAGAGCCTACAGAGGGGGTGGGCACCGCTGTAGGCTCTTTTCAGCCTTCAACCCGGGGAGTGTGTCCCACACGCTACATTTTCCCACCTCACACAAATCCGAGGGGTTGAGCTTCATTAGGTTAAAGGCGTTAGTAAGTTTTAGAACGTATGATAAGTTGGTAAAACCAACAGCGCTAAATAACCGTGGAGGGTAACAACAATTACTCGGCACGTTCTAAAACTTTCTAACATCTACTAACAATAGTGTTAGAATTTGGGGGTATAAGGTGCGTAATGCGTCATAAAAATAACGCTTACAGTAACTTATATTAGCACTTCCTTGCTGTTATGTCAATACTATTTTATTAATTATTTGCTTATGCTTATACTATCAGAAAAAAACCAGTCCTATCCTTCGCAACTTAGTCGGTTGCACACACCACCAAAACAACTGTATATAGAGAGTCACAATTGGCCAGAAATTCTTACAATGCCGATGCTCGCAGTAGTAGGGAGTAGAAAACCTTCGCCCTACGGTGTGAGCAATACGACTCAAATCGTGCGTGAAGTTGCATCAAAAAATATATGCATTGTAAGTGGCTTAGCATTAGGCACAGATAGCATTGCCCACAAAGCTGCTCTCGAGGTAGGTGGACGTACAATTGCGGTATTACCGTCTGGACTTGAGAATGTTTATCCTGCGAGTCATCGTACTTTAGCAAAAGATATTGTCGCCAGTGGTGGGGCGCTGATAAGTGAATATACACCAAAAACCAACGCTTCGTATAAAGGGAATTTTATACAAAGAAATCGTATTATCGCAGGGCTTAGTAACCTTGTATTTATACCTGAAGCGGCCATTAAGAGCGGCAGCCTCCATACAGCCCAGTTTGCTATAGATAGCGGAATTGATATCTGTGCGATGCCCGGGCATATAACTAACCCCTTAGCAGCTGGCTGTCATAACCTCATCCGCAGCGGTGCAGCAATTATCACGGGCGCAGATGATATTCTCAATATGCTTGGGATATCCGCTTCAGAACGCACGATGCCTATGGCGGCGAACGAATCCGAAAAAACCTTACTTGATCTGATTGCTCGTGGAGTCCACGAAGCCGAAATATTGCTAGATACTTCTAAGCTACCTGTGCAAACATTTCACCAAACCCTTACTATGTTAGAAATCACCGGCAAAATAAAGCCGGGTGGGGCTAATTCTTGGTTTTTGGCATAAAAGTGGTATAGTTAACATATCCCAATTTGGCTCATCGTGGGAGTGGCTATGTTACTTTTGCTCTTTGTTGGAATCATCCTCTACGTTGCATCCTTTGCAACTGGTAAATTGGCCTGGGAGGTAAACCGTGAAGGCGATGGTTGGGACGATGATGCTGCGACCCTTGCATTCTTCACTATCTTGCTATTTATATGGGGCAGTGGTGCATTCTACATTGCCTTAGCGGGGTCCACGTAGCATTTATTTTAGCCCCGCCCATTCTAACAGTACGTTAGGATTGGGCGGGGCTACTTGCATTTTTAGCGGGTTACCAGTAGCCTAAGGGAAGCGTATACTAAAATCACAGTATTATATATATGAAGCATCTCGTTATCGTAGAATCACCAGCTAAAGCTAAAACAATTGCCAAGTACCTCGGCAAAGATTATGACGTAAAAAGTAGTATTGGACATATTAGAGATTTACCAGCTAAAGGGCTTAATATTGATATCAAGCAAAACTTTGCCCCACATTATGAAGTACCACCAGAAAAAAAGAAAACTGTAGCAGAACTAAAAAAGTTATCAAAATCTGCCGATCATATTTGGCTGGCAAGTGATGAAGACCGCGAAGGTGAAGCCATTGCGTGGCACATAAGCGAAGAATTAAAGCTAGACCATACAAAAACCAAGCGAATTGTATTTCATGAAATTACTGAAAGCGCCATTAAGAATGCTCTCAAACACCCAAGAGATATAGATATACATCTCGTAGATGCTCAGCAAGCACGCCGCGTGCTCGACCGCCTTGTTGGGTATGAATTATCGCCTATTTTATGGAAAAAAATTAGGCCCGGATTAAGCGCCGGAAGGGTGCAATCTGTCGCTGTGAGACTCATTGTAGAAAGAGAACGAGAAATAGAAAATTATACGCCAGAAATTACCTACAAAATAACCGGTGAATTTAACAAAGATTCTATGGTGCTCGTTGCCGAACTCAAAAACCGCCTTACGTCAGATAAAGCAGTGAAAAAATTACTACAAACCTGTGCTCAAAGCACCTTTACAGTCAGTGCAGTAACCAAAAAACCAGGCGAGCGTAACCCATCGGCACCATTCACCACCAGTACCTTGCAGCAAGAAGCAGCTCGTAAATTAGGCTTCAGTGTAAAACAAACGATGACACTCGCGCAGAGATTGTATGAAAACGGGCACATCACCTATATGCGTACAGACAGCACTAATCTATCAGGGCTGTCACTCGCTGCGACTAGTCAGTACATTACCAAAACGTACGGTGAAGCTTATGCCAAAACCCGCACCTATAAAACAAAGAATAGTTCTGCCCAAGAAGCACACGAAGCAATTAGACCAACAAGGGTAGAAGTCCTACAAGCTGGCGAAGATACTAATCAAACAAAGCTGTATCAACTTATCTGGAAGCGAACATTAGCGAGCCAAATGGCACCAGCCAAGATAGAACGCACCGATATTGACATTGCCATTAGCTCCTCGACAGAAGTATTCAGCGCAAAGGGTGAAATCATTGTATTTGACGGGTTTTACAAAGTATACGGTGGTAACAAAGAGGATCAAGTAATGCCCAACGTCAAACAAGGAGATCAGCTACACTATACAGAAATTACTGCCAAACAGTCGTATAGCCGACCACCTGCACGCTATTCAGAGGCGAGTTTGGTACGCACGCTAGAAGAACTCGGCATTGGACGACCAAGCACCTATGCGCCAACAATTAGCACTATACAATCAAGAGGCTATGTAGAAAGAGCCGACATAGAAGGCAAACAGCGTACTTCAGAAGTCTATAGCTTACGAGCTGGCGAAGTTCAACACACACAAGAGTCCGAACTCGCTGGGGCAGATAAAAATAAGCTTATTCCAACACACCTCGCAGGGGTGACAACAGATTTCTTGGTAAAGCAGTTTGGTTCTATTGTGAATAGCGGCTTTACTGCGCAGGCTGAAACCGAACTAGACATCATTGCACAAGGTGAAAAAAAGTGGCAAAAAGCAATTAGTGACTTTTATAAACAATTTCATCCACTAGTCATAGAAGCAGAAGGCGCCAGTAGACAAGAAGCTGCTCAAGCAAAACTACTAGGCAAAGACCCGAAAACAGGCGAACCCATCTATGCGCGGTATGGGAAATTTGGACCAATGCTACAACGTGGCGAAACGCAAGATGATAAAAAACCAGCCTTTGCACCAATGCCAGAGAACGCCCGCATCGACACCGTTACATTAGAAGAAGCGCTCACCATGTTTACGTTGCCACGACTTGTCGGTACAACGAAAGACGGCAAAGAAATAACCGCTAATATTGGCCGTTTTGGACCATATATTCAAGTTGATCGTATTTTTGTATCTATAAAACCAATGGGGCCTTTTGAAGTAGACGAAGCCACTGCCCAGCGCCTATACGAAGAAAAGCTCGAGCAAAACGCTAAAAAAGACATCAAAACCTTCGCAGCAGAAGGCTTAAATGTACTTAACGGCCCATTTGGTGCCTACGTTACGGACGGCTCAAAGAATGCGCGTATTCCTAAAAGTATCGTCCCCAAAGACATTACGCTCGAACAAGCTAAAGAGTTAATCGCTAAAGCCAAGCCCCCTAAAAAACGCAAAAAATCTAAATAAGCAATACCGTTTTGTTGGGGTTTTTTCCAATATGTTTACTAATGACTTATAAAATACAATGTATGCTAAATAGTCTATTTTGTGCTACAATAATGTTAGTAAATCAAATATTTGACACTGCATAAGATTTATTGTACTATAAATATATAAAACCTAATACGCTCCATTGTGTATTAGATGAATGTAAGGAGATTAATCGGTATGACGACTGCCGCCAAAACAGCGCAGGGTGTGGAACTAGAGACCATTTTACAGCAGGTCCTTGGTACGATTGACAGAGAACGTGAACGAGAAATTATATCTAGGCGATTTGGCCTCTACGATCGTAAAGAAACGCTCGAACAAGTCGGCGAACTACTCGGTATCACCAGAGAACGCGTTCGACAATTAGAAAAATCAGTTATCACACGCCTTAAAACTGCTGCAGAAAAGGACGAAATACCTGGTTTAGCTGAAGTCACTACAGCAATCATTGACATTTTACAGACAAACGGCCACGTAATGCGTGTTACGCAACTATCAGATCTTCTGACTTTGCAGCCATCTAAAATTAGTCAAGCTCGCATAGCTTTCTTTGCTGAACTCGCGCCCGAACTTAGTGTTATAGATGAAAGCGATCACTTTTATAATGCTGTTGGTGAACGCTCGGTACACGATGAAAAACATATCCGTGAAGCTGTAGGAAAAATTGTTGATGCAATCAAGAAAAATAGGCAGCCAGAACCCATAGAGCAAATTGCTGCTTCAGTGCACAGTAGTGACACCGCGCACACACAAGCACTCGCCAGTATATCTAAGTACTTGGCGTCGTTAAATGGTGTATGGGGTCTTACGAAATGGCCAACTGTTAACCCAAAGAATATTCGCGATAAAATATATGTTATTTTAAGCGAAAAGGGAAGCCATATGCATTTTAGTGAGATAGCCGATGCTATTAAAGAGTCTGATTTTAAGCGAAAAGATGTTACCACCCAGGCAATCCACAATGAGCTCATTAAAGATAAGCGCTTTGTGCTGATTGGGCGGGGCATATATGCACTAAACGAATGGGGCTACAAAAAAGGCACAGTTGCTGACATTATTACAGAGGTTCTTCGCAAAGCTGGCGAGCCGCTACATCGTGACGAAATCGTTAAACGGGTGCTTAAAAACCGCTACGTTAAAGAAACGACGATTTTGCTTAATCTCCAAGGCAAACCGCAATTTAAACGCGTTGCGAAAGCCACTTATGCACTCGACGAAGCTTCATTGTAAAAACGTTATCTAAAAAATGCATCCCTAACAAGTGACTTCATCATTCTATTTAGCGCCTTTAAAGGGTATAATATAAGCTGTTCTTAAAAAATACTTAAGGTTATATGGCAGACAAAGCCTCACTATTATTAGTTGAAATACCACGCACCAACGACAAGAAAGAGCTCTCTGCGGAGCAGATGTTTGCTGCGTTACACGGAATATTGAAACCTAAGAAGTCATATTTCGGTGATACCCATCAGTCGCAAGATAAAATAAGCTTTGAAATTGCTGCAATTGGCCAACGCATCCGGTTTTATATTTGGGTGCCAAAGCATTTACAAGCCTTTGTAGAAGGGCAAGTCTATGCTCAATACCCCACTGCACAAATATCAGAAACTGAGTATGATTACACAGAACGTCCACTGAACCAAAGTGTAATACATTCTACCGAACTAGTATTAACCGATAACGAAACGTTACCTATAAAAACCTTTCCTAGTTTTGAAGTAGACCCATTGGCAGCAATCACTGCGACCCTTGCAAAGCTTAACCAACCGAACGAAGAAATGTGGGTGCAGGTAATTGTCCGCCCCGTGAGTGATGAATGGCATAAAAAAAGTGCCAAAATGGTTCGGCGTATTAAGGCTGGTGGATGGTCTAGTAGTGGCAGCGGTCTGTCATATCTGGGGCAAGCGCTCGGTGCGATTGTAAAGCCACCAGAGCCAGGTGCGTCAACTACAAGCTACGAGCCCACAGAGCGCGATAAAACACGCATGACCGCAATAGAAGAAAAGAGCCGCAAGCTAGGCTACCAAGTAAAGGTTCGCATTATCTATACAGGTAATGACGAAGCTACCGCCCGTCAACGTATGCAAGCCATGGTAGGCACTTTTAAACAGTTTAATACCACAAATCTTAATGGTTTTCAGAGTAAATACCCCAGTTTTGACCGCATGAAGGTCAATGAATATGCTAACCGAGCATTTACCGATAAAGGCTATATTCTCAATATAGAAGAGGTAGCGAGTTTATACCATTTACCACATACATCGGTAGAAACACCAAATATTGTCTGGGCTACCACTAAAACAGCTGAGCCACCAAGTACTTTGCCTACCTACGGCTCTGTACCAGAAGAGAGTCTCAGCCTGTTTGGTATTACTAATTTTCGGGGAACACATGAAATGTTTGGGGCCTTACGTAGTGATCGTGGTCGCCACATGTATATCATCGGTCAAACTGGCACCGGTAAATCTGGGCTGCTCGAACTTCTTACCCTATCTGATATCTATTACAACCAAGGGTTTGCCGTGATTGATCCACACGGAGACTATGCAAGCAATGTCATCAAATACATACCCAAAAACCGTATTAAAGACGTGATCTATTTTAATCCTGCTGATAGCAAGTATCCCATTGGCTTTAACCCGCTAGAATTGTCTGATTCTACTTCTAAGGGGCAGGTGAGCAGTGAACTCGTCGGTGTGTTAAAACGCATGTTCGAATCGTGGGGGCCGCGACTCGAATATATCTTGCGTTACACAATTTTAGCGCTCTTAGACTATCCGAACGCAACATTACTAGATATTACCCGGATGCTTGTTGATAAGCCGTTTAGAAACGATGTCATAGCTCATGTAGACGACCCTGTCGTTAAAAACTTTTGGCTTAGTGAGTTTGCAAGCTGGAACGAAAAGTTTGCCTCAGAAGCAGTCGCGCCGGTACTGAATAAGGTTGGTGCATTTACGGCAAACCCACTCGTACGAAATATTGTTGGGCAACCAAAAAGTACCTTCAATATCCGCCAAGCAATGGATGAAAGTAAAATATTAATCGTCAATCTATCCCGGGGACTTGTTGGTGAAGATAACGCTGCCATTTTAGGGTCGCTATTTGTAACTAAAATACAATTAGCCGCGATGAGCCGTGCAGATATACCAGATCTTGCTAATCGGCGCCCATTTTACCTGTACGTAGATGAATTTCAGAACTTTGCCACCGATAGCTTTGCGGTCATTTTAAGTGAAGCCAGAAAATATGGGCTAAATTTAACGGTTGCTAATCAGTATATTTCACAAATGGCAGAACCTGTCCGTGATGCAGTGTTTGGCAACGTAGGCAGCATGGTAAGTTTTCGGGTTAGCCCTGATGATAGCCCTTTTTTGGTTAAATATTTCGAACCACAATTCGAAGCCACTGATCTATCACAATTCCATAATAGGCATTTTGTCGCCAGCATGAGTATAAACGGAGAAAAAGCGAGTCCCTTTAGCGCCACAACACTTAATATCCCGCCAGTGCTAGAAGATAATTCAGATAAAATCATCGAACATTCCAGAAAGACCTATGCGGGCGATCTTCACACCGTTGAACAACAAATACGAGCAGTTACACTAGCGAATACACCTAAATCGTCGTCACCGGCGCAATCAAACCCTCTCCAGCAACGTAACAGCAGCGCATCAACGTCTACGCGCCCCATGAGTAAGCATGTCATAGGTGTAACCGCTACACGTGCCCAGCAACCAGAGCCACAAAAGTTGAGTGAAAGCCAAAAAAGGCGATTACGAAGAAAAAGAGCCGCCGAAGCACAAGCGCGCGACGCTGCATCTGCAACAAACCCTAAGCCACAGACACAATCGTTAGACGAAACCAACCAAACTCTTACAAAAGATAATACGCTCCATTTGCGATAATAGGTTCGCCCACTGTGAATTATGTGGCAATATATAAATTATGAACATTTTGCGAACTTTGTTAATAAAGCAACAATAATTATATATAAATAGTAACTCGTGTATGAAAAAGAATTATAGCCAAACAATAGCGCGAAGGTCACACAACGAATATATATACATATGGGCATTGAAAGAATCGCGGAACGTATAAACATATACATTGTAATGCACAAAAAGCAGTAGCAGAGTAGTCCCCCAGACTGCTATGCATAATGTCGCACAATATACCTTTTACGACGTGCTTATATGTGTAATAGTTATAATCCAATACGTCTTCATACAGGGGGGAGTAAGCGTTTTTCTCTTAATGTACCTGTATGCTTATACGTCGTTTACGCTCTTCTATATAGGTGTGTGGTGTTCGTCTATATACCGTGTACAATTTCCAAGAATGCTTATACTGCTATAAATTTTAGTTTGTAAAATCACAAACAAAATACGAACACGATTATACAATTAATTTTGACTTTTCCACAGTTTTGTATGTTTATATAGTTTTTTACTAAATAACACATTATGATACTACTTTATCTATCCTGCTGCATACTGCGTTGGGGTAGCCCTTCCCCCCTCCTGCTCTGTTTGTTTATAAAATAAACAAAATACGAACATTACATATGTGCCCTTGTCTTTAGCGTATAAAGACTTTTGAAGCGAGTCGTACGTCTATGTATTCTTGTGGTGTTTTATCTTGAGCCTGTAACTGCGCTTGCACTGCCCTCAGTGCACCAAACTGCTGCGTGATATTTGCGTCGTCGTTTAAGCTAAACTTAGCAATATAGGTGCCTTCTTTCGTATGAATTTCTCTTGGTGCTATTGGCAGCACGTATGCTACACTTCCCTGTAGATTTATATCACCCTTGGTGTATTGAAACTGTAGTGCTCGTAGGGATGCCATCTCATCTGGCTTAAATAACTGATCGTTTGTATTATAACGTGTTCCTGATTCATTGGTAATAGTGGCCAGATGAGTACTATCTACGACTGACTGGGTAGTTTCTAGTACTAATCGTCCACGTTCAGACATCACGAGACTCGGTGCATTGTCTTGCTGCAAAACAGCAAATGGTGCTGCAGTTGTTATGATAACCTCCGGATTACGGCCAAACAGTGGTGCATAGACAGCTACATTGTATGCTTCTGGTAATTGTCGTTTAATGTCTTCAGCTACCCCATTAGAGTCTAGTGTAAGTTTAAATTTGTTATTTACTTGCTTTTGCAGTGCTTCGTTTATAATCGCTTGGTACTGTTCTGGTGTACGATACTCACCACCGTTTTCTATACGTATTGAAGCAGTGCTACTGAGTGTCACCATAGCAAAAAGCGCAATAATTAATAATGTGCTGCCAAGTACGACGGTGCTGTATGTTTTAATAATTTTACCTACGCTCTTCTTTGCAGGTTCTGTAGATGTGTGGCGTTGAAATGTCGTAATTTGCTTCTTAGAAGCCGTATAGTATGAATTTACTTTTTGCCCTGAGCCGGTGTTTCTTTGTCTCGTATCTACAGTGGGTTTTTTCTTTTTTCTAAATAACACAGGCTTTATACCCCACTATTCCTATTACCAGCTGCAAGCAGTAAGTGTGCAATATCTTTAGCGGCATCTACTCTGGCGAATGTTGACATATTATCAGATAACATCAATTGTTTCTCTTGGTTCATTAATACATCTTTTACTACACCACTTAGTATCAAGGGAGAATCTGCGAGCTGTTTTTCAGTTACTACTATTGCTGCATTGTGCTGTTGATATACACGTGCGTTCATCGTCTGATGCCCACCAGTTAAGAGCGGATTTGGTATGATAACACTTGGTTTTTTCATTATAGAAAGTTCAGCGAGTGTGGTTGCACCAGCCCGCGTTATCACAACATCAGCTGCCGAAAATACTGTAGCTAAGTCGTTTGTGTACGGTTCTACTATAATATTGTCTTTGTGGGAAGTCTTTTCTACTGCATGTAATATTTTTTTGTAGCCATGCGCCCCTGTAAACCACAAAAGTTTTAATGGAGAGTCTAGACTTTTAAAGGTATCTACAAACAGTTTATCCAAATTTACCAAGATAGCATCATTAACCCGAACAGCACCCAAAGATCCGCCTACAATGGCAACCACATGGCTTTGTTTAGGAATACCAAGCTGCTTACGCGCAGCAGATTTTAACGGTGGTTGTATGAAATCATTGCGTACAGGCACACCTGTGTAAATAACCGTTTTATTCGCATACTGCGGATATTGATCTACCGGAGCCCCAACAGCTAACGTGCGTGCAAATTTTGATAAGATTCGGTTAGTAAGGCCAGGTAGGACATCTGAATCGTGCGTTACAATGGCGATACGCAAGCAAGCAGCAGCCAGCCCAACAGGTAAGCCAACGTATCCACCTTTTACAAAAACCACGTTAGGACGCCAAAATATAAGGATACTAATTGATTGTACAAAGCCTACGCTAAACAATAAACTATCTTTTATATTTCTGGCAACCAACCCAGGTTGCGTAAAATACCAATACCATTTTTTACCATGAAAACGTCGTAACTTACCGGCTGCGATAGCGTAGTTTTTTTCTATCGCCTGGTTTGTAACGATACTTTGCGTCGTAGTATCGCTATACTTCCCAATATAGCGAATATGCACACTCGGTTCTAGGGACTTAACTTCAGAGGCTACGGCGAGTAACGGTGTAACGTGGCCGGCTGTCCCGCCGCCAGTGATGACTATCTTCACGCGCATCCCCTTCCTGCTTTGGTAAAGCTAGAGTAGCCTTTCTCATGAGTGTGTACTTAGATATGTGAAACACTATGCCTAACGCTGCCATAGAAAAAATCAAGCTTGTCCCACCGTAACTTATAAAAGGCAATGTGATGCCTTTTAAAGGTATTAAGCCAAGCATTGCAGCTATATTAATTGTGCCCTGCACCGCAAACCACGTAAACACACCAGCGCTCATTAATTGCATCGTACGATTAGGGGCTCGCTGCATTATGGTTAAAATACGTAGTAACAAACTGCCATATAAACCAAGTAAAGCGACCGATCCAATAAACCCAAACTTTTCTGCATAAATTGCAAAAATGGAATCGTTTTCTGCTTCTGGCAAATAGCCATATGCTTGAATGCTACGGCCAAGACCAACGCCCATAACGCCACCAGACCCAACCGCAATCAAAGCCTGGCATGAATGATAACCAGCATCAGAACAATCAGCCGTTGGTTGTAAAAAAGTGAGTACACGGTCACGCCTATATGGTGTAGAAACGACTGCTAATACGCCGAGTATTGCAATGATAGTAATTGCGATAGTTAACTTCGCAAGTGGGAACCCAGCCATATATAGCATTGCGAGAGTGATCGTAAAGAGCACAGCAGCAGAACCAAGATCCCTCTGTATAATCACGACGATGAGCGCTAGTACACTCGCGATAATCATAGGCACACGCCACGCATGAATATCAGTCAATTTACCTTTATCTATGACTTGCGATAAATAGCCAGCAAAGACAATAATAACCACGAGCTTTACATATTCAACTGTTTGGAACGAAAAAGCCCCAAGTTGTATCCATCGGTTAGCCAACCCCCCTGTCACTATTGTTCCTAAGCTCAAAACAATTGCACTAATAATTAAGGCTTTATGCCATTTTGACCAATTTTCTACAGAAATTTTTGAAAAAATAAAAAAAGCACCTATACCAATTACTACAGCAATAAGCTGTCGAACGACAAAATATGTATCACTAACGTCACCGCCTTGCGCGGCGAGTGCTGGACTTATTGCATACATTACTATTAGGCCAACAGCTAGTAGTATACTGGCAGTAATAAATAGCCCATAATCAGGTCGATGTTTACGGGCTACTGGTAACTGATTTGGTGTATGCCGCGCAAGGCGCGGGTTCATACAAAACCTCCTACTATAGCAAGTACTAGGCCAACAACAGCGGCTACTTGCCCGATTACCCAAAAACGCATTGTCACTTTCGCTTCTGGCCAACCAATTGCTTCAAAATGATGGTGTACAGGACTAATCCTAAATATTTTCTTACCATTACGAGTTTTTTTAGATATCGTCTGAATAATTACCGAACCAGCCTCGGCTACAAATACAAACCCAATGATTGGTAATAACACAAACGTGTTCGTTATCATGGCAACAACACCCAGTGCTGTACCGAGACTAAAACTCCCTACATCACCCATAAAAAAGCGTGCTGGGTAGATATTAAACCATATATAAGCAAGCAGCGATCCGACCATCGTCATGCAAAAAGCAGCGACACCGTAACGTTCTTGTAAAAATGCTATCACAGCGTAGGCACCAAAAGATGATGCCAATAAGCCACCCGCCAATCCATCGAGACCATCAGAAATATTCACAGCATTCGCAGTCGCGATAACAACGAGCATAAATAGCGGAATCATCAGCCAGCCGATTGTTACATCACCTAACCCAGGCATATAAAATGACGTAATATCATTTTTGGCAAAGAACCACCAGCCACCAACAAACGCAACCGTACCTATCATACTAAACTTTAATTTTGCGCGCAGCCCGGCGACCCCCTTGCCTTGCCCTCTGATATTAATGTAATCATCTATCAGTCCCACCACACCGGCTGCGGCCATTAAAGCAAGCGGCAACCAAGTCTGTTCGCGGGATAAATTAAATACGAGGGTAACAAGCGCAACACCTACAAGCGTAACAATACCAGCCATTGTCGGAATATTACGGCGATGTTTGGCGGCGTGCAGCTTTTGAAATTCGGTCGCCTTTTCTCCGGTTAGTGCTGTGTCGCGTGGTTTCTTCCACCACTTGTACTTATAGGCAACTGTTGTGTATATCGGTGTAAGGGCCATACTTACAATAAAGCCAAGCAAGCCTAAATACATGATTTCTGTTAAGGTAGCGGTTTCTATTGCTATATTTAATGTTGACATCTTTGTATCTTCTTCTTTGTAGTTATTAGTATACCATAATTATTGAATCTTTGGTTCTATAGCGATAGAATTAATGATTTCGTTAGAAATATCTCCCCAAACAATGGTCGCTTGCCTACTGGCAAAGCCACTGGTCTTTGGCTCATCTAGCCGCACCACCATAACATATTCTAGTTTTTTGCCTTCTAAGTACCCAACGTATGCTCCATCGTAGGCATCTTCACGGTAGTTTCCTTGGCCATCAGACAGCTCGGCTGTACCACTCTTTGCACCAAGCGTATAGCCTGCCCGGATGGCTGGCTTGTAATTCTCTTCTAATGATTCACGTAAAATATCTTTTACTTGCGCACTCACTTCGCTGCTCACTACATCACTTCTTACAACTTTTGGTTCTTGCTTCACGGATGTGCCATCTTTTTTATATTCTTCTATGACCGTTGGCTGATAATATGTTCCACCGTTAACGAGCGCAGCATAGGCTGCCGCCAGTTGTATTGGTGTGATTGTTAAGCCTTGACCAAAGGCCATATTAGCATAGGTGACATTAATACCCGCCCCATTATCTTGAGGGGGAATAACACCGCCAGGTTGTTCATTAGCAAGTTCAATGCCTGTCGTTTTATTAAACATAAAATGATTCGTTAAATATTCATACCATGTCTGCCGGCTCGCTTCGGTGATGTCACCACCCCCAAGCGACTGCATTAAGTGCACCGCACCAGTATTGAGTGACTTTGTTATGATGTCATCGATAGTCATCGTCCGGGCTCCATAACTGTGGGCGTTGGTTACTGTTGTATCTGCAATTTTCTTATAACCTGGATCAAAGTATGAAGTATTGCGTGTGACGGCTCCTTCTTGCAAAGCAGTCGCAAGCATAAGCGGTTTCATCACCGAACCTGGCTCCCAGGCCCTGCTCACTGCTGTATTGGTAAACACACTTAAATCTGCTTGGCTTGCAAATTGCGACGGATCAAACGTAGGATAGTTTGCCATAGCCTTAATTTCGCCGTTGTTAGGGTCTATTAGTACAGCGCTCCCTCTTTTAGCCTGAGTTCTATCAACACCAGCTTTCAATTGCTCTTCGACAATACGCTGCAAGCGTATATCTAAGCTTAAAGTCACATCACTCCCCGGGTCTGGCTGCGTTTGGACGGATTCGTTATTTATGGCAAGTGGTACCCCATTCACATCTGTAATAATTTTCTGCTGGCCACTTTTGCCTGTCAGCTCTTTGTTAAAATACTCTTCAAAACCATATTGGCCAACGCCGTCATCATTAACAAACCCAAGAACGTGTGCCGCCACAGTTCCCTGAGGATACGACCGTACAGAAATTTCTTTAAGACCAACACCTTTGATTTTTAAATCTTCTACTCTTTTTGATTGTGCTTCGTCTATTTTTTTGGCAACAACCACATACCTACTCGTACTCGTAAGTAAGTTCTTTATATCGTCTGCGTTGCCACCAACAACTTCTTGAAGTTGCTTAGCAGCTGCTTCAGTGTTCTGGATAAACTTAGGATCGGCGTACACTAAGAACTTTTTTTCATTAAGCACCACTGGAGTAGCGCTGTAACCGTCTGATAAGCTAATCACACCGCGCTTGGCAGGTATTTCAAACTTTTTTACATGCTCTGCAAGTGCTTCTGCACGGTAGTAATCGTGACGAATTATTTGTACCAAAAAAAGTTGCACTAATAAAATAGCGCCTACCGCATATAAGCCAAACTTAAAAACCGTACTACGGTCTAAGTTAGTTGTTTTATGCTGTTTTTTGTTCGTTTGCATCGTAAATAACAGATAAACTGCTTATAGTTATATTACCACTTTTTGGTTATTGTGTCACGTATGCAGTTGGCTGTGCTTGTTGCAGATTTTGTGCTACTTGGCTGTTTTTGATACGTTCAAGATTTTGTAGACGAACAGAGTCTAGCTCAAGACTAGCGTGTTCTTCAGACAATTGTTCTTGTTGGCTAGAAAGTTCGCTCACCTTATAGCCTAGTGCGTTCGTTTTGGTAACTTGCGTCAGGTATACCAAGCCAAGCAAACATAATATCAGCACAATAATTACGCTGTTAGCAACTGGCCCAAACCCTGTTCGGTTGGACTTTAAGCTAACGACATTGCGATTGCGTTGATATGGTGCAGCTCGTGATAGTGTAATTGATTTTCCGTATGTCATATGTTTGTTTTTTGGTGATTGTGCAACTCTTGTTTGACCAAGAGTTGCACAACCTATGCGTCGATAAAGTGCCTATAGTACGTGAACGTGTACTTTTTGGGCTACCGACCGACCAGTGACTTTAATTTTCATCGCTGGTCCTTTCTATTTTGTTTATATTTTTGCGGCGACACGGAGTTTTGCACTTCGTGAACGCGGATTAATAGCAATTTCTTGTGATCCGGCTACAACCGGTTGTTTGGTGACAATAGAAAGCGAAGCATCGAAGCGATCTCCTCCATGTTCGAGAAAAAAGCGTTTTACAAGACGGTCCTCGAGTGAGTGAAAACTTATGATACCCAACCGCCCACCTGGGCGCAAGATAGCAACCCATAGTGGCATCACTCTCTCTAATAACCGTAGCTCGTCGTTGACCGCAATTCTAATTGCCTGAAAGGTGCGAGTGGCAGGATGTTTACCTGTCCACCGGCCGGTTGTACGGGCCACAATATTGGCAAGTTCTGACGTAGTTGCAATGGGGCGATGAGCCACAATTGCTTTAGCTATTCTGCGTGCTTTTGGCTCTTCGCCATAATTACGCAATATCTGCTCTAGGCTTTCCGCACTCCACTCGTTTACGACTGTTTCAGCCGTCAGGGTTTGACGTTGATCCATTCGCATATCTAGTGGTCCTATAGCAGCAAAGCTAAACCCACGACTCGCCTTGTCAAGGTGCAGTGACGATACGCCTAAATCTGCCAATATTAGATCAAATTGCTGGCCTGCTGCTACTAAATCTTCCGCAGCAGAGTAAAAATCGTTCCGCACTATTTTTACTCTAGTAGTAGCAAATTCGGCCATTAAGTGGTCTACCGCAGCTTTATCGCGATCAACCAGAACACTTTCAGAAAAGTTATTGGTATGCGCTAAGATTTCCCGCGCATGCCCACCATACCCAGCGGTGGCATCTAAGTACCTTTCCCCGCTCGTGGGGTTCATTGCAGCTATAACTTCTTGTAGTAATACTGGTTCATGCATATTTTTTGTTTTTATTTTTGCAAGGTCACCGATTCAGTAGCCAACGTTTTGTTTTTTTGTAGTTTTTGTTTTTGTATAAAGTGTATAGTTTTTGGTGATATATCATTTTGACTGACTATCCAAATGTGAATTTGAAATGTATGTCGGCTTTTATAGATGTATCGCTATAGACTTTGTAGAGACTTATGTGTGAGGTGGAGTTTTGGGAGGTGTTTTGCTTAAGTAAGGTGCGAGGATTTTTAACGTAGTTCCTAATAATGCTACGTGTTGACTACCGAATCGCTAATCTCGAGTCGGTGTGGTTTGGTGTGTTAAATTGTTAATGTTCGTAGATTATTTAGCAGAGAGGCGCCAATAGGCCCCTGCCCGTACTGCAACAACGTCTTTGGTAATGCCGGCAAAGTCTAACAGATGCTGTTCAAGGGTAACCCTACCCTGTTTTTGATCTAGCTCTGCGCTGGTTTTGCCACTGCGAAATTGTACATTTAAGTCGGCCACTTTCTCGTCGAGAATATAGCCTGTAAGTTCGGGTTCTACTTGTGAATTCCAAACTTCTTCTGAGTACATATGCAGATACGTACCAAATCCTTTTGTTACGACAACACCGCTTTTGAACTCGCTCCGAAGCTCGGCCGGTATTGTTAACCGACGCTTATCGTCAAGCTTCCTTTCGAAGTAGTCTACGGTGGTCATTTTTTAATCTACTTAGTGGTTTTTTTATTTTGTGCTGTGGTGTTACCCACTTTTACCCACTAAGTACAGTCTACTACCCACTACTACCCACTGCAAGTACTTTTTATGTATTTATGTATAAAGTGCTTATAGTTATCCACAATACGTTCGTAGCTTGTTCGCACAACACTACATATAGCGCACGTAATAATAAAAAAGACACTCTTCTTAAACCAAAGTGTCTTTTTTATGAATGGTTGGCTTTTATTCAGTACCGCAGACAAAGACTCCTTCGTAGCCAAAGTCTGGGTCTAGTTTAAGTACGCCTGTCTCCCCTAGCCCTTTAACAACACGGAATCCTTCGTGTATTTGATCTTCACGAGCTGCTGTTGGACCAAATTCTTGTGATATACGCATTTTTTGTCTCTTTTTGTTACATTGTTCTCTATATAGTTTACTCCTGCGCATATTTGTTGTCAAAGTTACTTTTTTGACGCTCTAGTATTGCAATGAGGTGCTGTGTAATCGCATTGGTGTTGTGCCGAATATATGATCTACTGGTAGCAATTGTATCCGCCTTACTGTGCTGCACAGCTTCACCGCTCAAAAAGGCAGAACCAAGTGCCGTAAAATGGCTTTGTGCGAGTATCTGCTCATCGTAAGCAACGTTATACTCATTATCTTTTATGTACTTTGCGCGTAGCGACGTTTCTGGCTCCTGTGTGTTATATAAAACAAAGTCTAGCACTCGCGCCCCAATAAAGCGCTCTATTTCATCCGCAAAATCATGCACGAAAAAGCCATCTGTTTGGCCAGGTTTCGTTACGAGGTTACAGACGTATACAATTGTAGCCTTTGTTTCTTGTAAGGCGCGTGTCATGCCCTTCACTAACAATGCAGGCGCCACACTTCCATATAAATTGCCCGGAGCAATTACAATCATATCGGCGGCCTGTATGGCACGCTTGGCTTCTGGGTTTAATCGTGCCGGTGGTGACAGTTCTAAAATTGGCCGCTGTTCACCAAGCGTAAACGGCATATTGCCTATTTTATATTCGCCAATAATATCGTGGCCTTTACGTTGCCGCATAATAAGACGAACATTATCTAACGTTACTGGCACTACCCTACCGTTCACTTGCAACACCTCATCAGCCACATCAATTGCGTCTGCAAAACTACCTGTCATTTTTTCTAGTGCTGTTAAGAAAATATTGCCAAAAGCATGGCCCTTTAGTGCGCCTTCTTCAAATCTATATGTAAATAACTCTCGCAATTTAGGTGATTCAGATAACGCCACCAAACATTGGCGCACATCACCAGGCGGTAAGACGCCTAGCTCATCACGTAATTGCCCAGTAGAGCCTCCGTCGTCTGCCATATTTACAATAGCGGTTATATCAGAAAACTTCTTTTTCAGACCGCTCAGCACCGTAAAGCTACCCGTTCCACCACCAATCACCACAATTTTCGCACTCATAGAATTCAACATACTACTTTATTCTACTAGATATACCGTTATGTACAATTATGAAACTTTGTATATGCAAAAAATATAGTGTAAGCGCTTAGTCTAAAGTGTATTATTAGTAATTCTGTCCGTGATTTATTGATGCGTGTTGATCTAGATGGAGCCGTCTGGTTGGGTTCTGATCTGTCCAGAATCTGTCTGATAGGATTTTACTCAGACGATCATCAAGTTCTTCTTGGCCGGGTACCACATAACGTTCTTTACGATAAAGAGCTAACCTACCTAATCTTACAGTTTCTAAACGTTCTGCGTTGGCGAGTTCTACGTGGTAATTTATTTCTTCCCAGCTCGCGGTTTCTTCTAGCTTAAACCACCTAGCCAGCTCTTTTCTCTGTCTCTCTAGCTTTTTCCTCTTTTCTTCATTTTCCCAAAGAAAATACAGCGCAACTTCATCCAACTCTTCGTATCGTTGCGGTGCTATAGGCTCGTGTACCACAGTCTGGTCTTGTGTATCAACACAATTAGGTCCAATTGGTGGTATTGTTTCGATAGACATTTTTGTTACCTTTCGCTTATGCCCTAGGTATACTCCCCGTACATTAGTTTGTCAATAGCACGCTTCGCTGTGTAAGCTGCCGGCAGCATCTTGTATCCCCTAAGCTAACGTAGCTGTAGCAAAATTATAAAATATCACTGCAGCCAATAGTATGTGAGCCATAACAGCCCTACCTCTCTATAATTATTATACTTTATTAGCTATGTTTTGTCAATATAGTGCGCCCACCATTTACTGCTTGGCCGGACGGTTCGTTTCATTGTTTTTCTGTCTACTGCCACAAGGCCAAATTTTGGCCACCACCCGTACTTCCATTCAAAGTTATCTAGTAAACTCCAATGTAAATAGCCTGCCACTGGAATACCTTGGCTTTTTGCCGTTTCTATCGCTACCATTGTTTCTTGTAACCACCACTGTCTATATGTATCATGAGCATCTGCCACACCGTTTTCTGTAATAAAAATAGGCTTTTTGGGGTAATGATACGCAATGCGCTGCAAAAGTGGCAGTACGCCCTTTGGCTCCATGTACCAGCCTAAATCATTGATTGGTTTTGTAGGGTTTTGCTTACGAAAGCCCTTGTAATAATCGGTAAAATAGTAATTAAACCCTATAAAATCTTGTTGCTTGTTTGTTCTATTAAGCCACCACCAGTTCCAAAAGTACCGCATTAGTTTTACGACGGTTTCATCAAACCAATGGCCAGGTCTAAACGCTTGTATGTTCGCCAGCTGTTGGGCGACGCCAATCTGCATATGTGGGTGTTTTTGCTTGATTATTTTATATGCTTTTTTGTGAGCAACTGCTAAATTGTAATACACATACATCGCAAGTAGCTTACTCTTTTTTTGTGGTGGCCATTCGCCATCGCTATAGCTAAGCCCCATGTAGACGTTCGGCTCATTGATTGTTATAACGTACCGAACGTCATGTAGCAATTCTTCAGACACTTTTTGTACAAAAGCTTCAAAGTATGTAATGTTACTTCGTTTTTCAAAGCCCCCCATTTCTGTAAACCACACGGGCATAGTCCAGTGCCACAGGTTAATAAAAGGCTCTATTCCACGTTGGTTCAAACTGGCGATGTATTGTTTGTAATGCGCAAGAGCAGCTTTGTCCCACACACCTTGTTCGGGTTCGATGCGTGCCCATTCAATGCCAAATCTAAATGCGTTTAAATTGAGTGATTGTAATAGATCAAAGTCTTCTTGGTAGCGCGTATAGTGGTCTACGCCCTTGTCTGAAATGTAATTGCTTGGGTCCGAAGCTTGAGCTTTGATATCCTGCCAGTTGGCTAGCCAGCCGAGTCTGTGTTTGGCCGTTTTGGCTAGTTCATTTGCGTTTTCTAACTCCCACACGCTCCACTGATTATGTGTTCCACCTTCTACTTGATGGCTCGCGGTGCTTGCGCCCCAGTACATTTTTTTGTGTGTGCTCATTACCGTATAGTATACATCTAAACAACTTAGCCGTGGTAGCACTATTGGTTTGATGCAAATAAAATGCTATGAAAAAAACCGCACCGGGCATATTCTTGGTAAAGAATTTTAGTTGCCTATCTGTGTGCGGTCACAAGCGGCGAGAACCTGGCTACTAGTATTAAGAGCCGCGGTTGTCGCCAAACCAAAAGATGTGTTCGGGTGGAGGGGCAATACACGTGTTGTACTGCCCGCTCCACGATGTGTTTTTACTTTTTTACTACTTGGTACAGGTCGGCGTAGTGAACCGCCGCCTGCTGGCGACGCTCACTGTAGGACGTAGTGAACGCCTGCGCCACTGCGTAGAGTGCGAGTAAAGACAGTGTGATAACTATGAAAGTCATCATCATTTCACCCCTTTCAGGTCATACTAATTATAGCATATTCGGTATAGTATAGACAACACTGACTCTAGAGCGAACAATTATTATCTATTTAGTACCACAAATGATTCAATATGTGGTGTTCTAGGGAAGAAGTTAAAGCCTTGGGCATAGTGTATGGTGTAGCCAACCTCAATAAGTGCCTTCACATCCCGTGCTTGTGTGCTGGGGTTGCAGCTCACATACAAAATAGTGGCTGGTTTGGTTTCGATCAGTCGCGCTACTACATCTTTATGTAGGCCTGCTCTTGGCGGGTCTACAATCACAAGTTCTTGGCCTGTTATATAGTGCAAAGAATTTTCGGCAGTTGCCAAAACAACCGCACTGTTTTTAACTATGCGGCTGTTTTGCTGTGCAAGCTCGCAAGACAGGTCATCAATTTCTACCATTGTGAGTTGCTGTGACTTACCCAAAACGCTCAGTCCTAGGCTCCCTACTCCACTATATAAATCTAAAATATGGAGCAAAGAATTTTTTTGCACAAAACCCTTAACTATCTGTAGCAATTTTTCATATACTGGCACATTTACCTGAAAGAAAGAGCGGGCCGAATAGGAAAAAGTATTACCCAATAGTGTGTCAGATAATTGTTGTTCGGCAGGTGTAACTACTTCTGTAGAAATACTTGCAGGGCTATTTGGATTTGAATACACAATTTCTACAATAGTGTTAGCAGGTTTATAATTATCAAACATTTTTGCTACATTTTTGTCATTTACAAATATCGTGACACCACATATGCCCGTTGCTGTGCTACGAATAATTACGCTTTTTAGCGGCCGAGCCTGTATGGCGTGTGCATTAATATAGGCAATGAGTTCTGCACCCGCCTTGTTAATAGTTTCCGACGCAAGCGCGCTACCAGTAACGGCAATTTTTTGGTGGCTACCACGCTTATGCAGTGCCAGACTTACCTGCTGTGAATCGTTATCGTACCAAAAGTTATATTCCATTTTATTACGATAATGGTACGGGTTGGCTTGTTGGTAAAACGGCTGCCAACTAACATCAACACCTTCACGCACAAATGTTTCTTCTAAAATAGCTTGTTTGGCAATTGCCTCTTTTTTATAATGTAAAATCTGCCACGGACTGGTTGCCAAGTAGATATCTGGTTCTTTAGGCGGTATTCTATCGTTGCTGGCTGTAATAATTTCTTCGACAACACCTTCTGCCCAATCTTTTTTGCGTTTGGTAAGTTGCACTCGTACGTCTTCGTTTGGCAAGGCACCCCATACAAAACATTTGCGACCGTCTGCCAATATGCCCATACCCTGTCCACCATGAACAAGCTTATCTATATGAACAGACTCTATTGGTAATACTCTTCGTTTTCTCATAAATACTCTCGTCATTATACCAATGAATGCATCCTAAAACGAACGCATACCAAAAAGCTATAACAGATGTTTTTTAAGTGCGTATTGACTGGCGATGTAGCCGGGTATAAGCGGTAGCCAAAAGATAACAAATCTATACACAAATGCAATAGCCAGCGCTGTATCGCTTGCTACGCCAAATTGCACCATTGTAGCAGCGAGTGCAGCTTCTGCTCCGACAACGCCCCCCGGTAAGGGCGTAACGGCGACTCCTAAACTACCAAGGCTAACCGTAATAATCGCTGCAAAAAGGCTTAACTCTACCCCTAATGATTTCGCTGCTAACATCAGCGTTAGTGCAAAACACAGTGTAACAAGTGACCCAAAAGAAATGGCTGCAACAATAGATGTCTTTCTGTGGCTATAACTTTTTAAGGTATTTACAACATCTTTTACCGTGTGCACGATTCGGGTACGGACAACGGGTATAAGTAGTAAAATAACAGACACAACAACTATTGCAACCAATACATATATGATGAAGCTAGGGATACTGACTGTGTTAAGTTTGACGTTATTTAAAGATAACAATAAAGCCCCAAGCGTAAGTATGACATTACCTATAAACGTGGCGATACCACCGGCTCCAACTACTGTACCAGACTGCACAACTGTGTGCCCTTGTGTAAACAACAACCGGCCCATGGCTGCTAAGCCACCAACACTTGCCGGTGTTATACGACCCAAAAATAACGTACTTATTTGAACGAGCAAGATATATTTGTAGCGCAACGTATAAATGAGTCGTAAGTTATATATTACTGCTGCTGCTGCAAAAATAGTTATTGAATATACAGCAATAGCAACGGCAACATAAACCCAGTCTGCAGATTGCAGTGCTTCTATTGATCTTTTTATAGTAGCGCGTTGAAAATACACAAAACCAACCGCCATAACAGAAACTATTGCGCCGACTATTAACCGCCAATTAGTTGTTGTATTTGTATTACTTTGTACCATATATACCTACTACGTATAAGTATACCCTATGGGTAAAAAAACTAGGGTTAATTATTTTTTTAAGGACATGTAATACAACCGACGTACTTGTGGTAGTTTTTCTAATGAGTACCTTAGCATTGTGCGCGGCATCGTGGCGGCATGTTGTTCAAGAAATGTCAGCAAGACAGGCTCATCTATCTTGCCTATTTCACGCAAGCACCAACCAACGGCTTTTTGCAACAAATCATGCTTTTCATCCACCAGTAGCTCACATATATAGAGCGACTCTTCTACAATACCTTTGCGCAAAAAATAAAACGTACTAATAACAGCTACCCGCTTTTGCCATAAGCCACCACGTGCTAATGCGTGTAAAGCTGCTGTATCTGTATTAAATACATACGCGCCAACAATATGCGGGCAACTTATGTCTACGAGATCCCAATTATTTATACCTATGCCAATGTTTTTAATGTACAGCTTATACAATGCTGTTTTATAACATAGTTCTGCCTTTGGGAACTGTAGCGTCATTGCTACCAGCGCACTTAAGCGGACCTCATGCCACGGACTTTTTAAAAGTTCAGCCACATCTTTTATGCTTAGGTCTTTGTAGTATTGTTTTGTAACTGCACGTACGTTTGGTACCCGTACACCCAAAAACTTATCGCCTTCACCGTATTCACCTGCCCCAGTTTTAAAAAAGCGCTGCAAAAAAGCAGCGTCTTGGGGGTTCTTTTGAGCAAGTAATGCAGCTTCTAGTTCTTTGTACATACGTTATTCTATACTTTTTACAAACTGCGCATATTCAGATTCTTGCTGTACACTTTTTAGATGTGCAGCCAGCACCTCGTCAAGTTCAAATAGGTCATAAACTGTCATATCTTCTGCTTTGTTATACTGTTGCGGATTTTCTAAATCAATTGCTAGTTGCAGTGTACCTAAACAATGTCGCTGCATAGAACCAAAATATCTACCATTAGCAAGTTTTTCTATATAGTAGTCAGTCACAATAGGGTGTGTTGCAGTAGCAACTAGTGTTGCTACTCTAAGGTGATATTCTTCTGCATAGCTACTTGGTGGTTTGTGCGTATCTTTATGTATTGTTAATGCTTGTGTTACGTGCACGAGCGTCGCATCTTGCTCTGTATCTAGAAATCTTTCATTCGTAAGACCCATGTATGATCCTGTGTCTTGAAAGTGGAAAGTTCGTACCATAATAGGAGATGTGTCTGTACATAACATACGGTCTATATTATCTAATATATCTTCATACAAATCTCCATGAACCTCATGAGCCACAGCATATAGTTCTTCGCCCCTAAATGGCATGTTTTCATTATTTCTATTTATTGCATTCATTTTTATACTCTAGGACAGTACTTATACATTTGTAAAGTAATGCGTATTACTCTTCAAAAAAAAGCGTTATAGGGTTTTGTTCTGACGTATAATTTGCTTCATCAAATAATTGCAAGAGTTCTGGTGTGAATTTATAGACCATATGTTTATTTTTACCTTTTTTTGCTAGTGCTATAAATTCTTTGCCCTGCTTATACTTTTTTGAATATTCTGGCAATATTTTTTCTATAAGCACTATGTCATTTACAATTTCTACCGTACCTTCTGCCTGTAGGCCAATCACAGGCTTCGTGGTTTTTATGGCAACGGCAATCGCTGCTTTGTTGTTATGCGATAGCTCTCTGCTGTGTCTACGGTACGGTACACTTAGCCAATAAAAATTCATTTTGGTATCTAAAACAAAAAATACGTTTGCAATCCATGGTTGATTATCTGTAGAAGTTGCTACCTGCATAAGCCATACGTCTTTAGCGTCTTTGTATATACGTTTCGTAATGTCTTTATGCAATACATTCATTTTTACTATAGTACCACGGGTAATAAAAGACCTCCTAGCACAGCCGAAATTTATACACACATGCAAAGCTACGTGTATTTTTAGTTAATTAATAGTTTACTTAATAACACTTTATTGGCAATAACAGTTATTTTTTACTTTTTCTACCAGCTAAAAAGTACATTATATTCTGGATGCCAAAGATGAAAGCTAGTTAATTTAAGAAAGAAATACTCCTAAATATACATGTTTTGTAGGTTCGCCCAGCGCTTTTTAAGCAACTTTTAGCGGTAAAAGTTGCAATCAGATAAGTAAGATTACTCTATAAGCTCTTTAATAGAAACTCTGTTTTGCTGTGTGGTGTCGCGGTCGCGTATTGTAACGGTATCGTTTTCTAATGTTTCAAAATCTATCACTATGCAATGTGGTGTGCCGATTTCGTCTTGGCGGCGGTAGCGCTTACCAATATTACCGTTATCGTCCCACATTACGTTACCGTGCTTCTTTTTTAATGCCACGTAGACCTCGCGAGCTTTAGCAACAAGTTCTGGCTTGTTTTTCAATAGTGGGCTTACTGCAAACCTGTAAGGTGCTAGGTGCTCTGCGAGCTTTAAGAATATGCGTTTTTCACCATTTTGTTCATCTTCTTGGTATGCATTAACCAAAACTGCTAAGAACATTCTTCCCACACCTACCGATGATTCAATAACATATGGTGTGTAACGTTCTTTAGTTACATCGTCAAAGTAGCTTAAATCTTTACCACTCACCCGTGCATGGTTGCTTAAATCATAATCTGTACGATTATGCGTGCCCCATAGTTCTTTAAAACCAAACGGAAAATTAAAGTAAATGTCATGTGCTGCCGCGGCATAATGTGCTCTTTCGTCTTCACCGTGTTCGTGCCAAGCTACATTATTATCAGAAATTCCCATTTTGTTTGTTGTAAAGTCCCAAGCAAACTTGCGCCACTGTTCATAGCTATCTTTTTGATCATGAGGATTAATAAAAAACTGCATTTCCATTTGTTCTAGCTCGCGCACCCTAAAAATAAAATCACGTGGGCTAATTTCGTTACGAAACGCTTTTCCTATTTGTGCGATACCAAATGGAATTTTGGCACGCATTGTTTCGCGCACATTCTGAAAATTTGTAAATATTGAGCCAGCGGTTTCTGGCCGTAAATAAGCCACGGCCGAACTATCTTCTACTGGGCCTATGTAGGTTTTCATCATCATATTATAGGTGCGTGGTTCGGTTAGGGTGGCTTTGCCACAGTTTGGGCATTTTTTATCTTTGAGTAACAAGGTTAGTTCTTGCAAATCAGTAGAATCGGTATCTGCTAAATGATCTGCCCTAAACCGGGCGTTACAATTTTTGCAATCTACCAATGGGTCGGTAAAGCCTGCAACATGCCCACTAGCTTCCCATAGCTTAGGGTTTTGAATTATCGCACCATCTACGCCAAATATATTATCGTTATTGGTAACGACTGCTTTCCACCACTCTTGTTTTATTTTATTAGCGAGCTCTGTTCCTAAAGGGCCATAATCATAGAACCCAGCTAGCCCGCCATAGATCTCACTCGCCTGGAACACAAAGCCACGGCGCTTGGCCAAACTTACAATATCTTCTAGCTGTACTTCATTTTTATTCATCATGCGAACCTTCAATATCACGCGACATTCGTGATCCGTGAGGTACTTCTATTTGATGTGTTATCTCACCTGTTTTGGGATTGCCAAAGCTTACTACAGCCCATCCAATCTCTGATGCTGCCATAATATTTAAAATTTGCGGTTTTTCATCATCTACCAGAAAAATGCCGAATTTGCCTAAAACCCTATTTATGGTACGTGGTAAACCGTCTGGCATTTGGTTAGGTTTGGTTTCACTAATTCTTTTAAACTTATAACTCATACAGGTAGTATATCTATTAATAGGTGTTTTCTACAAACTGCTTTATAACCGGCGTTAGCTCATAGGCATAGGTTGGTGCCATGTTAACTCGTTGCAATACACTCAGTGGCTGTGTTTGGGCAATGCGTAGTAATTTTATGTGTGTTGGAGCAAAATTACCATTAGGTGATATGACAAAACCACCACTGTCTGCGTCAAAATCGTAAGCAGATTCTTCTTTGTACTGTTCGCCGTTAGCTTGTACGTCAAGGCGAAGTTGATGACCGCTTGCGTGTAGCATTTGCATCCACGCCCATATTCGCACTAGGTCAATATCGTTCGATGTATTATCTAAAGCAGCAAAAAGTTGTTTTAAAATTTCAAAATAATATTCCCCATCACTGTCTTCTGTATGTTTATTCACCACCTTTATAACATCATAGGCAAGGTTTACTTTATTTAGATCATGTAAAAACCTGGTGTGTTGTGAATGCAAGCGAGCACTCGTTAGTGTTGCCATGCTACCCCTCCCTTGTACAAAACATATATCAGCAACACAGAAAAGTTCTGTGCCAGCTACAAGTTTTGACTTTGGTTTACGTACACCCTTAGCAATAATACTTATCTTTTTACCATGGCTCGTTAAACTGGTAACAATTTTGTCGGCTTCGCCATAGTTTGTTCTGGTAAGCACAATAGCTTGTGTAGTTTCAGGCTTCATCTAAAACCCCATGTATAAAACGCGCCACTTTTTGTAGCGAATCTGTCGATTTATAAAAGTACTTTTTTACGCCTAATGACCGCCACGTCGCTGCATCTGCCTGAAACGATTCCTGTGGCACACTGCTATACACTACCACAGGAATATCACTAAAATCTTCATAACTACGTAGTTCGTGCAAGAATGCTAGGCCACTCAGTGGTGCAAGTTGTAGCTCCATAACAATTGCATCTGGTTTTTGTGTGTCGATTTGTTCTATGGCAGCCTGCGGATCCAAACACAGCATTATGGTATCGTGGTGGTTCCGCGTAAAGACGATTTTAAAGGCTTTCGCCAGTACTACATCTGGTTCTATGCATAATATTTTCATAGATTATAGCAATTGCAGCTGAGCAGATTCTGGCACATAAAAACCAATACCGGGCAGTTGATTGTGTTCAAAAGATGCGTATGCAGTTTCTAGTCGTTCTGCAAGCAGCTGCGAAATCATAAAGCCTAGCCCACTTCTGTGCGACAAGCCAGTTGTATCCATGCGACTGATACGCTGCTTCGTTTGGCGGAGCATTGCAAGGCTAATTGGTGTTGTGCCAGAATACACCCCTACGCGCTGCACAGAAGGTTTCGTTTGTTGTACCGCAACGGTAATTTGTGGTGCAACACCATTGGTACTACTTGTTATCATAGCGCTCAGTAGTGCATACACACTCCCTTTAAGTGACATTTCATTGGCATAAATAGGGTCAAGGTTAGGCGATGCATCAAAGTGAATAGTCGCCCCATAAGAGGCAGCGAGTGGTAATAATTCTTCAACAACATCATGCATCGCAGCCCCTGCGCTCAAAGATGTAAAATTGAGTTTTGTCTGCTGAGATTCTATAGCAAATAATGCATAGTGCAGCAATTGTAAGCCGTGTTGCGATAGACGACCCACTGTTGCCTGTGACGTGTCATCGGCAAGTTCATTGCATGTTTTTATTTGTATGAGCAATTGCTGAAGCTCATATAAAAGCGTTGCGGTGTGTGTTGTATTGGTTTGTATCTGCATACCCTCTTACGTTCGGTTACTTAAACCGTCTCCACCAGATGGATTTCACCGTTACTATGTACTAAGTATAGCAGAAATTACGGACTATATTCGAGGTTTTTTAACACAAAATTATTAAAGTCGTTAACGTAATTTTCTGTCTCTGTCCAAATTTTGATAGTTTTATCACGTACGGGCAGTATAACCATGGTGCCACTTACTTTATCGCGCACAACACCGTCTATACGAACACCCTGTTCGGCAGCGCTAACTTGTTCTGGTTTATAGGGCGAAATACGTACTTCACCCTTTTTGGCTGGTGCATCATATTCTTTTACCACCGTAGCATACGGCTTATCGAGCACTTGCATACGCAATGCATAAACATTTCCCTTGTTAGTTGTATCTGGTACGATATTCGGATTAAAGAAAGCGTCTACACTATTGCCATTTTGCCCTTCTACGGCATATAAGCTCCATGTTTTTGGGTACACAATTTTAGTGCTTGCGGCAGATCCAGGTGCAGTGTAACTTTTAAGCGGTTCTTTTTCTTGTTCAGCAAATTGTAACTTCAGTTCTTCTGCTTGCGTTGCTTTTGCTTGTTCTACTGCAGCAGCAGATTTTTGATCACTATTGTTCTTGTAATCTGACATTTGCATATAAAACAGCACTGTAAGCACCAAAAAAACAATAGCTAACAACGTAGCAATTATCATAGCAACAATAAGCCAAACTGGTGTTTTAGGATCTGGTGGCAACTGCGGTGACATTGGGTTTGGTACCTGCCCAGGAGCAGGTGGCACAAAAATGTTTGGTGCAGTTGGCATTTGATTGTTCGGTGGCATCCCTCTTATGCTACCAGATTTTAGCAATAGATGGTAGATATCGGACTAGCTATAGATATATCAATTTGTTTTTCAAACGTTTTTTAGTTTCGCTCTGTACCTACCTAATAGAAGTATAAATACATGCCACTGTGTTTTTTAACTATTTTTTTACTCGGTATTTTAAAGGCGTAGCTCACAAGTTTGATATTTTTACCATGATATTGTTGAATAACTTTATTATCCAGCTTTTGCATAAATCTGCTATGTAAAAAAACATAGATACCGTCAGTAGCTGGCCACTGTTTTTGCCACATATTACCCCATATAATTGTTACGTTACGGCGCTGCCGCCAACACACTGCATAGGCAATAAGAACGAGTAGCGGGTTGGCCTCGATACCAACTGCTTTATACCCACTTAAAGCTGCCGCCCGTAAAAATCTACCATCTCCACTCCCTAGATCCAATACTGTTTGGCCTTTCTTAAGCGCAAGTAAATCAAGCGCATCGGCTTGCTGTTGTGTCAGTGTAGGCACGTACGGTGCGCCTATAACAACGACAAACCCATATAGTAAGATTACTGCCGCAATAACAATAAGAAACATTATTCTGCTTTATGTACGTTAATGTGAAGCTTTTTTTCTATGTCACCTAAGTATGATTCTATCTGGGATATCAGCTCTTCTGCTCGCTTGTAGTTAGCCAGTGCTTTGTCTAAGTCGGCTGCGCCAGATTCAAACCATTCTAAAAGTTCATTAAGTTCTTGGCGTGCAGCTGGGTAATTAAATTCTTTTTTTGGCATAACATTACTCCTTATTATCAATTAGTTTTTGTACGCTTGCGGCAACAGTTCCATCATGAAACGTTATGTGTACTTGTTGTTTAGAGACTGCCAGACGCGCAGATTGTACCACTGCGGCACCACTCTGTACAATTGCATACCCTCTAGCCAAAACATTACTCGGGTTATACGAACTCAGTAACTGACGTTGTTGGGCAAGCATTGTTTGGTGCGCATGCAATAACGTTTCACTGGCACGTTGCAAGCGCTGCTGTTGCATGCGTAAGGCGCTATGTTCCACTGCGGTGAAAGAAGATGCAGAAGACGCAAGGCTGCGCCGAACAGCCTGCACCGTAGCAAGTTCATGCGCTTTATCAGGAAATAATAGTTCTGCAGCATTACTTGGTGTGCTCGCGCGCTTATCTGCGACGAGTTCTGCCAGTGATTCATCAACTTCATGGCCTATTGCAACCATGGTAGGTATTCTGCTGGCAGATAGCGCTCGCACCACACGCTCATCATTGAATGCCGCTAAATCATCCGCGCTACCACCACCGCGCGTCATCACCAACACGTCCGCCAGTATCGGCGCTGTGTTGGCAGCGTGCACGGCGCGCACCAAACTATCTGGAGCATTTTCTCCCTGCACAAGCGTATCGTATACTTCTATGTTAGCAAATGGCCAACGAGCAGTTGTTACTTTAATAAAATCTGCATACGCAGCCGATTCTACACTAGCTACAAGCGCCACGGTAGTAGGTATCGTAGGTAAAAGCCGTTTCCGTTCAGTAGCAAATAAGCCTTCTTTTTGTAGCTTGGCGGCCAAAAGTGCCACTGCTTGGGTGATAGATCCTTGCCCTGTTGGTTGAATACTTTGTGCCGTTACACTAAAACCGTATTGCGGGTGTAGTTTGGCCGTACCTCCCACCCGGACAATCATGCCATCTGTCAATGGCCCTGGCAGCATATAGACAGATCCAAAAAATGACACTTTAGCGTGTTCGTCTATGACATCAAAATACACCCACTTGCCTTTGCTTATTCTAAATTGGCTGAGCTCACCTTCGACATAAAAAAAGCCATAACTCGTTTCTAGAATCTGGTTGGTTGTCGCGATAAAATCAGTTGGTGTCAGTACTAACGGTTGCATCGCGAGATATATGTTCCGTTTCGCCTTTTCTTAATGCCAGTTGGTACAAAATAAAGCCAGTTGGTACAAAAATAATCATTGTGAAAATTCGATAAATTAGTGTTGCAGAAAGCGCTAACGCCTTTGGTACGCCAGATGCGGCTAATGTAGTGGTCATAAGCGCCTCGTATACACCTATACCACCGGGTAGTATAGATACCAAACCAGCAAAAGAAGCAACCGAATACGCCAGTATCACCGCGCCAGGATTCACCACTTGCCCTAAGGCCAAATATGCTAAATATATGGTGAGCACCTCAGAAATATTTACAAGCAAGGCCCACATAAAGGGCTTTTTTAGCTTTTTTCTGTCCTTCATAAGTTCTTCGTAATCGGTGTGCAGATCGCCAAACAGCTTTTCGATTTTTTCTAGGTCTATGGCATTGCCACGCTTTTTTTTGAATGGCTTTAGGACCGCATTTACTAACCGTGGCAAAAAAGCTGTAAAGGCTTTTATACGGCCTTCATCACTAATGATAAACACGGCGAGCATCGTGCCAAATAAAGTCAAAAATGCAATTGATAAACCAATATATAACGTTACACCACTACTGCGATCACCAAAGCTCAGCATAAATAACCCAAAAAAAAGTAGTATCAGAAAGCTTATAAAGGTTAAGGCAAAGCGTAATGACTGTGCAAGTGTTGTGCGTGATACCGCCACACCGTAGTGCTTCATTCTGTACCCCAAATACGTAAACCCAGCCACCCCACCACTTGGGAACACATGGTTTACAAAGTTAAGCTCTAGCGCTACCTTAAACATATTCTTTTTTGTGACACGGCTATGGCGATGACTTGTAAAATAGCTGTAATAAATCATGCCAACTGCAAAAAAGTTAAATACTTGCAGCGGTATCATTAGCGCAATAATAGACCACTTTGCCCCACCTATTTCTTTGAGGCCTTCGGTAATTTGTGGCCAAGAAAAGTAAATTAGCACAATAAGAGCAATGATTGTAACGGCATTGATAATTATTTTTACGCGCTTAGAAAGCATAGACGCTGTTTATTATATCAGATGAACATAATGTAACCCCTATATAAGCTGGAGATAGTGTACATACTAATACGGTACAGTACGTTATAATGAGACCGAGTATGCAATATATTGCTGTGTTAGGTAGACAACCAGAATTTGGTTTGGCAGAACTAGAAAGTTTGCTTGGTACGCAGGCTATTACTCCAATTGGGGGTGGTGTAGCGAATATTGCCTACGACCATACCATTCCCTTTGCACGTTTTGGTTCTGTTATTAAATTTGCAAAAGTACACCAAACTATTGATACGCCCTCTGCTCATGCAGTGGTGAGCGCTTTTTATAAATATATTGCAAGCGAGCACCCATACGAACAAGGAGTAAAGCTTAAAATAGGCATCAGTGATTATTCAAAAACGTTTTCTCGCCATACGCTAGGCCAGCTTGGGCTTACCTTAAAAAAAGAACTTAAAAAAGAAGGTTATTCGGTACGTATTGTGCCTAATAAATCACCAATACTTGGGAGCGCACAAGTAATACATAATAATTTAACGGCGCCTCATGGTATTGAATTTGTCATGTTTAAGCAAGCTGGTGCATTGCACTACGCAACATCTGTGTACGAACAGGATATCGAAGCATATACTGCTCGTGATCAGGCGCGTCCAATGCGCGATGCTCGGGTTGGTATGCTGCCCCCCAAGCTGGCGCAAACAATTATCAACTTGGCTACGGGCAAGACGACGGCTCGGCAACCAGCTGGACACACAGTGTTAGATCCCTTTTGTGGTACTGGAGTAATATTACAAGAGGCTTTACTTATGGGCTACGACGTTTACGGGACCGACCTAGAGCCACGAATGATTGATTATTCCCAGCAAAACCTTCGTTGGCTTACAGAGCGCAACACGCATATACCTAAGAATATACGTTTGCAGGTAGGTGATGCTAGCTCTTACACATGGCAAGCACCACTAGATTTTATTGTGGCAGAAACGTACCTTGGCCGCCCGCTTACAGGCTTGCTACGGCAATCTGATCTTGTAGATTTAGTCCAAAGTGTAAATACGCTTCACAAAAAAGTGCTCATTAATATCCATAGTCAAATTTCCACTAACACACGCTTGTGTCTTGCTGTTCCGGCATGGCGTACTAAAAAAGGCTTTGCTCACCTGCCCATCCTTGACCAATTAGATAAAATGGGGTACAATCGTATAGAATTTACGCACGCTAAAGCTAAAGACTTGATATATATTAGAGATAATCAATTTGTAGGTCGAGAGCTCGTGGTATTACAAAAGAACTAACCTAAAACGTAAGGAGCCCTATGTCACACGTTAAAGCTGGTGGAACAAGCAAGAACAACCACGATAGTCCCGGCCAACGGCTTGGTGTAAAACGCTTTGGTGGCCAAACTGTACGGACTGGTGAAGTACTTGTGCGCCAAGTTGGTCAAACAAAAATTGCTGGCGAAGGCACATTTATAGCACGTAATTTTACGATTCATGCCGCTAAAGATGGTGTTGTACACTTTATGACCAGAAAAGTACGTACCTACACTGGTAAAACTGTTCCTCGTACCGAAGTCATCGTTAAATAATTATGGCTTACTCGCCATAGGGAGTCCAGATAACATCGTGGACTCTTTTTGTATATGCTATGGTGTCGCTCAGCGGTATGTCAGAACTAATTAATGCATCAATTATACTGTCAGGAGGCATTGCATCATGTCGCTTTCTAAATGAATTAATCCTATATCCCTCTGTTGGTCTACTCTTGGCAACTAGCTGTAAATCATCATCATAATCTTGACTGTTTATATCTCCACGCACCAGTTGAGCCACTGTACGGGCAGTACGCCCGTTTCCATCACGATAAGGGTGAGCTTCTACGATCATTAAACCCACAACATTGGCTAGACGCCTTAAAAATGCTTCTACCGTATCTGCTGTTACGACCGTAGATAATTCAGCGATTTTAGATATACTGCGTTCTACGAATGGCGTTCTATCTACTGGTGCCATTAGTGGTTGTCTATTATTGCCATCTGGGTTTTGCACATACATTTGGTAGGATGTTTGTTCCGTTGGACTCCCCGGGGCAACAACTGCGTGTACTTCATCAATCACAGTTTTCCAATCTACTAGCGTATAATTCGACAGTAGCGCTGCTCTTTCACCGAAATTTCTTGGTATTTTTAACTTGTATGGTAATTGAAGAATACCAATAGTGTCTGGGTAGTCTTGTATAGTTTCTGGAGCTTTATCAATTTGTTGTAGCATTTTTATATTTAAATAATATGTATGTATAGTAGTATATTTTTTACAATTTGTCAATATATGGCTGTTCTATACCATCACACAAGGTACATTGAGCACAAATAGAGCAACCATAAGTATTGCTACCCTAAGAACTTGCTATTAGTATTAATTTTTACAGGCCGAGGTGGTGTTTGATACGCTCTACGACATCTGCAATGACAACTTGGCTTTTTACCAAGTATTCGTCTACACCAAGTTCTTCTGCACGTTGTTGGTCTGCCTCTTGGCTTAATGCCGTAAGCATAATAATACGAATATTGGTTGTTTCTGGGGTGTTACGCAAAATGTCTAGTACATCAAAACCACTTACTTTTGGCATCATGGCGTCTAATAAAATTAAATCAGGCTTAAATTCTATAGCAGCAGCTAGCGCGTCTTCGCCATTTGGTACGCGCCGTACCGTAAAGTTTTCTGCTTCTAACCGAGTTTGATAGACACTTGCTAAACCTTCATCGTCTTCTACGAGTAATATTTTTTTACCAGTAGCGTCGCCGTGTTGTAAATCCATATGCGTATGTTTCCTTATTATTTATCTATACCTTATATTATACCACTCACGCGTTAAGTTAAAACTGAGCTTTCAGCTCTGCAATCGCTTTGTCTTTTTGAGGATCTTTCTTATCTGTTACGTCTTGTTCGGTAATTTCTACTTTAACGTCTGGTTCAATACCGCTTTCGCTGATGTTTTGACCATTTGGCGTAAACCACCGTGCCACAGTTACTTTTAGCAAGCCGCCTTTATCGTAACGGACAGTTTCTTGCACGCTACCCTTACCGAATGTCGTGACACCAACTAATTTGGCAGCACCGTTGTCTTTAAGCGCCCCTGCAAGAATTTCGCTGGCACTGGCACTACCTTCGTTTACTAATACGACGGTTGGAATACCATTTAGCGCACCCTTTGTTTTGGCGCTAAACTTTTCTACCGTTTTGTTATCGCGGCGTTCTTCTACAATCGTTTGCCCGGGGGTGAGCCACTTACCTGCAATGTCTACAGAACTGTTTAAGAATCCACCTGGGTTATTACGCACATCTACAATAATGCCCTTTACCCCTTTTTGGGTAAATTCTGCCACAGCTTTGTCCATAAGCCCCAAGGTGTCTTGTGAGAACTGACTAATAGATATAATTCCAATAGTTCCATCATCTGTGTAGCTGGTTTCTAGGCTTGGTACATCGATTTTTTCGCGTACAATGGTAAATTCTAAGCGTTCGTTACCGTTGCGTACAACCACAAGTTTTACACTTGTGCCTTCTTCGCCACGAATTCGTTTTACAGCCTCGGCTGTGCTTATTCCAGTTGCATCTTGGCCGTCAATTTCTATAATTATATCTTTAGCTTTTAGCCCGGCTGCTTCGGCTGGGTAGCCTTGCAAAGGAGTTTCTACAATCACATATTCACCATCTTTTTCGAGCCTCGCCCCTATACCGGTAAAAACTCCTGCCAAATCATCAGCAAAAGCATTGGCTTCTTCTTCATTTAAAAAGACGGTGTACGGATCACCCGCTGCTTCTACCAAGCCTTTTTTTAATCCATCTATAAGTTTTTGTTCATCTAGTGGGCCATCAAATTTTTGGCGTAAATCGTTATATACTTTGTCTACACTACTGTAGTCGAGCCTGTTTGGTAGCCCTTTGTTAGACTGAACAGCTTGCCTGCTAAACGATAAAGACCACGCCCCGCTGCCAATCTGTATACCAGAAAAGAACACCAGCCCAAAGGCTGCTGCAAGCAACACGCCACGTGTGAATGGCACTACCCACCGCCTTTTACTACCTGTCTTTTTTGTCTGCATACGTTATGTAATTGTAGCAGTTAGCGAGCAATTTAAAAATAGCAAAGTTACGCGCTCACAAAGTACAGGGCTTACTGGAAGTACACGTACCCAGATGGCACAGACGAACTCATAATACGTTCAGAATATATACCGTCTTGTACAAAGTTGTATTCGCTAATACGAATTTTAGAACCGCCATCAAGCACTTCTTCTACATACGCAACGTGACCATAATAACCGATACTAAACACAGCGGCTGCACCAACTCGTGGTGAATTACCAGTTGGTATACCTTTTGCCCGTGCGCTATTGACCCATTGACCGCCATTACCCATTTGGCGATACATATCACGACCCGTGCTGGCAATACGCCATGCTACGTATGAGGTACAGTTGCGATAATAATAACCCCATGGGTCTAATCTGCCACCATTGTAAATCCATTCGTAATCCCAGCAGTCGCCATTGGTGCGTCCTGTGACAGCGCACGTAGCACTATCCCACGGGTAGCCACCGCTTCCTACAGAAGTAACCACGCGGCTTCTTAAAAGAAGTTCTTCAAATATTTTACGCTGATCTGCCACGAGCTTTTTAGTGCGCTCTCTATATTCAGCTTCACGGCCTTGGGTATCACTTAAAATTTGTTGTCGTTCAGACTTGGCAGACGCTAGTGAGTCTTTTTGGGCTTTCTGCTGTTCTAGCAGTGACTTTTGTTCTTCTTTTTGGGCTTGTATTTGTTGTTTTAGGGCAATCACCTTTTCGGTTGAATCTTGGACGCCACTTTTTAGCCGCTCTAAATATGTTTGTTCGTTAAAGTACGATGTAAAACTATCACTACCAACAATAAGCTCTACGCCAGAAGCCCCACCCTTTTTATAGAGTGCCACGACGCTAGCGCGCAATAATTCTTTTTGCCTGTCTAGTTCTTTTTGGGCATCATTTAACTTAATTTCTAGTTCTTGGAGTTTGACATTCGTTAGTTGGATTTGAGCATTGACACCAGTAATTTGCGCGTCTAGTTCACCAATTTTGCGCTTTAAGCCATCGGCTTCGTTAGCAAGCTGCTCGGCGGCGGCATTGTTTTGCTTAATCTGCTCTTCTAGTGCTTTGGCACGGTTACGGAGTTCTTCGCTCGTTTCTGCCTTGGCACCATGATTTACGTATACCAAAACAGGCGAAACAGCAAATACGATTGCTGCTGCGATTAAAATGATTTTTTTATGGTGTTTGTTTGTAATGTGCAGCATTGTTACGCTTATGATTATACCACTTTCATAGCATAAGCGTCAATACCAGTGCGTACAATCTTAACACCTGTAAGCGAACAAAATAGAAAAGTTACCAGTGCTTGAGTTTTAAATAACGCCCCATCGCCAGCGTACTAGAAAATATACCGACTAAAATGCCCAGTAACATACTGGCGGCGTACATGGCAAAGATGGTGCTTGGCTTTGTTAAAAAGTCATAGCTCTCTATAAATTCGGCTTGGCCAGATACTTTGTTACCTAACGAATATATCGCTGCCAGTACAATACTAGATGCCACAATACCTGCTATAACACCATACATACTAGATTCAACCAAAAATGGGCCACGAATGTAACCAGGTGTCGCACCTAATAATTTTTGGGTGCGGATCTCTTCTGAACGGGTAAAAATAGCCATACGAATTGTGTTAAATATAATAAGCATGCTCACGACGGCAAAAATGCTCGCAGCAATTATACTGGCAGATGTGATAAAGTTCTGGGCATTAGCTGCCCTGTCTATGGTTTTTTTAACATCTGTTTTACCAAGGCTAACACTTTCTACAATACTGGCGTATTTTTCTTGCTTAGCGGTATTGCCGACGTCTTCTAGCTTAGATAAATCGGTCACACCAACTTCAAACGATGCCGGCAATGTGTTACCACCAATTAAGGCCAAGCCTTCTAGTAATTTTTTATCTTCTTGAAAGCTAGCCGCAAACTGCTTTTGGGCTTCTTCTTTGCTAATAAAGGTCACTTTATCTACATTACTATTGGTAAAAAATTCGTTTTGCAGTTCTTTACGTAACGCTTCATCGGTATTATCTTGTAAATAGACAGACACTTTTAAGTTGGTAGAGAGCTCTGCTATTGCGCTACGTGTTACAACATTTAATACGACTGCCATCAGCACAATTGCCAGCGCTACTACCATAACGGCCGTCGCTGCAATAGAGAGCCATGAATTTCTAAAAAAATTCTTAATTCCCGCCGCAAAAATACGCCGCAAAGTTATAAGATGCCGCATCATATAGTTTGCCTACCCCTTGCGTTACCAGCTTTATCGCTCACTACTTTACCATCTTGAATCGTTACAATACGGCGGTTGAGCTTTTGGACAATATCTTGGTTGTGGGTGGTAAGTAGTACTGTTGTACCATATTTATTAATGCGTTCGAGCACTTCTATGACGTCCCACGCGTGTTTGGGATCTAGGTTACCAGTAGGCTCATCGGCTATAAGAATGCGCGGTTGGCGGGCAATGGCACGGGCAATGGCAACACGTTGGCGTTCACCACCAGAAAGTTCGCTTGGGTAGCTATCTGCCTTGTTGCTTAAGCCAACAATATTGAGCACGCGGGGCACGGTGTGTTTGATTTCTTTGTTACCCATACCAACAATTTCTAGTGCGTACGCAACGTTTTCAAACACTGTTTTCTTTTGTATGAGTTTAAAATCCTGAAACACCACACCAATTTTACGGCGTAAATACGGCACGTTTTTATCTTTTAATTTATCGTAATCTATGCCGCCAACAATAATCTTGCCAGACGATGGTTTTTCTTCACGCGTTAGTAACTTAAGCAAAGTAGATTTGCCCGCCCCACTCTGGCCAACAATAACGACGAACTCTTTGTTTTCTACATGCAAATTAATACCTTTTAAGGCTGCGCTTTTACGTCCATAACTTTTTGTTACCCTATCCAGTAAAATCATTCTTATGGTAATTATACCAAATTTACGCCATACATGTTAGAGGCTGGTGTTTGATGGTAATTCTTTATGTACCTGCTCACGTAAGTTCTCTAGTGCCAGAGCCTTGCCTTTTTGCTAGTGCTGCTTAAATAAAAGCGCGGCGCATTCAACCACATTGTGCCCAACCGCGCGCCCTCATCAATATCAATTTTCTCTAACTCAACCATATGTCTTTAATTGTTGGTTTTCTTTTTGAATAGATTGATAGCAATTGGAACTGCTATCACCAACATAAGTACACACCAAAATACTGCCCAGAACAAATGGTCGCCCATTGGCGTGCCAAGCATCAGTGCACGCACCGCCTCTATTACTTGCGATATAGGTTGGTTTTCTGCAAATACCTTTAAATATTGGTTCATGCCTTCTGTTGGTACAAACGCGCTACTAGCGAATGTAAGCGGAAATATAATGACAAAGCTTAACCATTGTACGCCTTCTACGCTTTTTGCAAGCACACCAACAATTGCCATTAGCCAAGAAAAGCTTAGCGTAAACAGCAGTAGTATGCCTGCAATAAGTAACCAATCGAGCAGCGATGCGCTGCTTCTAAAGCCGAGTGCCAGGCCAGCAACTAACATAACTGCTGTAGATATACCGTTACGAAATACATCTGACACCACGTGGCCATTTAACACCGCGCTGTTTGCCATAGGCAGTGAACGGAATCTATCTACAATACCTTTTTGTAAATCGTTCGTGATTGCTACTGCTGTAGTGGTAGAACCAAAAGCAACTGTTTGCACAATAATACCTGCCATTAAAAAGCTTAGGTAACTTACGCCTTCTGGTAAAGCGAGCGATATTGCTCCGCCAAAAACTGCAGAAAATAACACCAAGAACATAATTGGCTGAAAGAACGTGCCCAGTAGCTGATCGGTATTACGCACTATGTGCGTGCTACTACGCTTAATCATTACCAATGAATCGACAAATGACATTACCCAGGCGGGTTTTTGCTCAAACTGGAGCTGTGTACGTGCCATTACTTCTGCTCCTTATCTGTAGATTTTGCTTGTTTTTTACCAGTGAGGCTCAAAAAGACGTCGTCAAGCGTTGGTTTATGAATATCCATAGCTGCAACTGTAATATCTGCTTTTTGCAAAGTCTGTAATATAACAGAAGTATCTTTGGTCGTGTTTTTTAACGCAAATGATAACGCATGGTCTTCATCATTATGTTGCATAGTCTTTTCGCTAACAAACTGCTTTTTGGCTTTTACATAGTTACTTTGTGTAAATGTAAGCACTAATCGGTCATTACCAATTGCCTTTTTTAGCTCCGCTGACGTACCTTTAGCAATAACCTTACCACCATCTATGACCGCAATCTGGTCTGCTAGTTGGTCGGCTTCTTCTAAATATTGTGTTGTCAGCAGTATAGTTGTACCCTGCTTTTTAAGTTCTGTAATGATATTCCACATAGCAATGCGTGATCGTGGATCAAGCCCCGTTGTAGGTTCATCCAAAAATATTATCGGTGGCGTTGCAATAAGGCTAACGGCTAAATCTAAGCGCCGACGCATACCACCAGAATATGTTTTGGCTGGCCGGTTAGCTGCCTCTACCAAGTCAAAATCTTGTAGTAGTTCATCTGCACGCGCAATTGCACTCTGCTTAGTGAGCCGGTATAAACGACCCATCATTACAAGATTCTCTTTACCTGTTAATAATTCGTCTACTGCTGCAGATTGACCGGTTAAACCTATTACACCACGTACTTTGTCTGGCTGGCGCTTAACATCAAAACCACCTACAGTAACCTGTCCTTCATCAGAATTAAGTAAAGTACTTAGGATTTTTACTGTGGTCGTTTTACCTGCACCATTTGGCCCAAGTAGCGCCAGCATCGTGCCGTGCTCTACCTGTAAATCGACACCTTTTAAGACCTCATTATCTTTATAGGCTTTTTTAAGCTTTTTTACAGTGATAGCGTATTTAGTCATGGTAATTTAGTAAGTATACAACATAAAGCCACTCATTTATATGAAATATTTCTCTTTAAAAAACACTACAGGTGGTGTATGTTTTGGTTGCATAGCCACTTCTATGTTGTACAATGTAGTATAGTGTAATTTTGACAATTTAGCATAAGTATGATACATTAAGTTTATACTGACAAAAATTAACAAAAAAATAGGACAAAAAATAAATATGAGCGAGCGCTTTAATACACACCCCCACCCTGCCCGAGATGGCGGAGATCCGATTATTGGTATGGGGAAATTCTACTTAAGCGAAGTACAGTTGGGTAATTTAAATGAAGATTCTCGAGCCGAATATGAAGAAGCCCTCCGCAGAGCTGAACAAAGCGCCCGAGAATACGGTAGTCTTGTAAGTTCTGCACCGAAAAACCCTACTAGTGAGATTGGGCGTATAGGAGAAAAAACGAGTGAAATTAATAGGTTAAGAATTATACACGGAATGGCAATCACGGCCCTCGCTGAGCTCGTAGAAGGCCTCACTTTCAGTGGAGCAAGTAGTGAAGAGCCTATTGTACCACCACAAGTACCCCTACGTCCGGATACTGCACCCGAAGAACCGGTTATTGATTTAACTAAAGTTGACACACCTGAGTCAGCCGAGTTAATTAACGCATAAGAAACAGCATACTTAGTAAAATCGTAACAGATAGTTCTCTACATATAGTTAATTTATGTTTAACTACTGATGGCATACTCTGCGTACGCTTCTATAAGACTGTTTATAGAGCCGTCTAAAACACCTTGGACATCTGACGTTTCGTATTTGGTACGGGTGTCTTTTACCATACTGTAAGGATGTAGCACATAATTACGTATTTGGTTGCCCCAGGCGGCTTGTTCGTTTGGACCTTTTAGTTTGGCGATGTCTTGGGTGTGTTGTTCGAGCTGTAGTTGCGCCAAACGCGAACGCACAATCGTCAGGGCTGTTTCTTTATTTTGCAACTGTGATCGTTCATTTTGAATAGCCACCGTTATGCCTGTTGGTAGGTGCGTGATACGAACAGCACTATCTGTTGTATTAACACTTTGCCCACCATGGCCTCCTGCCCTATAGACATCTACTTTTAAGTCTTTTTCGTCTATAGCAACTTCTTCTGGAGCATCTATTTTTGGCAGTACGTCTACCTTGGCAAAACTCGTTTGGCGCAAATTATCGGCATTAAAGGGGCTTAAGCGCACCAAACGATGTACACCATGTTCGCCTTTTAGCTTTCCGTACGCCAATGCTCCACGTATTTGTAAGGTTGCACTTTTTATTCCAGCTTCTTCGCCGGGCGATTCTTGGAGCAAGCTAACCGTATACTTATTTTGTTCTGCCCAACGGGTGTACATACGCAGCAGCATTTGCGCCCAATCTTGCGCATCGGTGCCACCCGCCCCTGAGTACAATGTGATTATAGCATCGTGGTCATCGTATGGGCCATTGTACTGTGCAAGTTTTTTACATGCTGCGTATTCTACTTGAAGGATCTCTACTGTTTTGGTAATTTCTGGTAGCAACGCATCATCTTGCAATGCTAACAGCTCTAACGTGTCTGCTATTGTGCCAGCAAGTGCCTGCCACGGCTGTACTTTTTGGTTCAGTTTGCTGAGTTGCTGCATACTGGCTTGCGCTGCTTGTGCATCTTGCCAAAAATCTGGCGATTGCTGGGCAGTAGTGATGGTTGATATTAAAGCTTCGGCGGACGCTATGTCTAATCGTTGCATGTCGGCAGAAACTTGCGTTTGGAGGTCTGTTAGTACGGTTTGTAGTTCTGTGCCGTTCATGTTTAGTTTTTACCCTTGTTTTAGTTTGGCAAATAACTGGCGTGCATCAGGCACTTCTGTATCATTATGCATAATGCCAAGCCCATCAATAGGTGCCTCTAAAATGGCCTGGGCAATGGCTTGAATACTGCTGCTTGTAACATGCTCTAAGCGCTCTGCAAACGCATCAAAATAGATAATTTCGTTACGGGTGATAAACGGCTGCCTATACCAGCCACTTAGTTGGCTGGCAGTTTGGTTGTAGCGCTGGACCTCGCCGTAGGCACGTTTTCTAAGGTCTTGTACTTCTTTTTCTGGCAGACCATTGTTGGCAATTGTAGCGATTTCTTTGTGCAAAATTTCAAAAACGTCTGCGATGTTAGCTGTTTGCACTTGCCCGCTAATTACATTTACAACGTTATGTTTTGTTTCGTAATTACTCCCAAAAATACCATAGACTAGGCCCTTTTCGCGTAGGTCGCCAAACACGCGTGAATGAATGCCGTTAAATAATAGTTCCTGCAAAGCACTAAGGCTATCACGCTGTACAAGGCTACTAAACATAGGCAGCACTGCTTCCCATCTGTAGCAAAGATTATCTAAATTAGCATTACGTACAAGGAGTGGGCTTTTTAGCTGTTTTGGCTGTTCGTCAGGAAGCTCTATATAGCCGGTGCCTTTTGGCAAGGCTATTGATGCTAGCCGCTCAGTTATAGGTTTTTGTAGGTGATCCATGGGACCAGCAATGACAAAGCGCATATTACTAGACGTGTGGGTTTTTTTATAGTGAGCATGCACATCTGCCAAGGTAATTGCAGATAGTTCAGATTCACGCTGCTTAAAACTTTTGGGTACAAACCCCATTGCATCCTCGAGCATCAAACTAAGTTCTACGTCATCATTATTACGGCGCATTTTGAGTTCTTCGCGGACATTGCCAATTTCTGCGATAAAATCTGTCTGCGTAAATAATGGTGCTTCTATTGCATCACAGAGCAAATCGGTAATACGAGCGGCTTCGCTGGCTTCGCATTCGGCTTCGTACCCCATGTGGTAATCACCCGTATAGGCATTGTTATACGCACCGTATTTACTAAATTCTCTGCTATATTCTTTGGAACTCGGATATTTTTTGTTCGCGCCAAGTACTAAATGTTCCATCACGTGGGCTGTATCTGTTTTGCCAGCTGGTGATAAATAATCACCTGCCCGAAACACAATATCTATAGCCACCACACCTGCGCCCGGCATATCAATATATAAGCCTTCTGCGCCATTTTTAAGCGTAACGTGCCGAACGTTATGCTGCATTAACGTCGGCTCTTTTTGCGATTTTTACGTTGTACTTTACGAGCTGCACGTTTTTTCTTTGTGCTGGTGCCCTTTGGTTGCGCTTTTATGGGTTTAAAGTCGGCTTGTGTAATGATTTCTGCCTCTGTAATACTGTCGGCGTTATCTACCGATTGGCGGGCGGCGCGGGTAAGCTCTGTTTCATGCATTTGAGCGTGTTCTGCACTATAACCGAGTGGCATGGCATGCATGACATTACGGATAACCTCACGACGCAAACTATTTTGCATTGTTTCAAAAATTGCTTGTGCGCGTTTACGGTATTCTACCAACGGATCGCGTTGCCCAACACTCGTCCAGCCAATACCTTGGCGTAAATGTTCCATCGTTTCTAGATGTTGCATCCACATGTTGTCTAGCGTCTGGAAATAAATATCACGCTCGACCACGCGCATAACGTCTGGTGTAAATGCTGTCACCCGTGCGTTATACAGTTCGGTGGCCTCTTGCTCGAGCACTTGGGCGAACTTATCAGCTGGAGCATCAAACAATCTATCTAGCGTTTCATCGTCAAACGGAAATACATCAGTAATGAGTTTTTCGTATTCGTCGTCTTGGCCTGGCAAACTGGCCAAATTCACTGATTCTTCGTGGATAAATTTGGCTATTCTGTCTGCGATGTTCGCGTTTTCTAACAATGCACGGCGCGTTTCGTAGGTAACTTTACGATGCCTGTTCATGACATCGTCATACTTAACCACGTTTTTACGAATATCAAAGTTAAAGCCTTCTACTTTCTTTTGTGCATTTTCTAAGCTTTTACTGACAACCCTGTTTTCTAGTGGCATGTCTTCGTCTACCTTGAGCCGCTCCATAAGACTGCGGATTTTATCACCACCAAAGACGCGCATAAGATCGTCTTCTGTGCTGACATAAAATTGTGTAGCCCCAGGGTCACCTTGGCGACCAGTACGGCCACGCAGCTGGTTATCTATGCGGCGTGATTCGTGGCGTTCAGAACCAAGCACAAACAAACCACCAAGTTCACGCACACCGTCACCTAAGACGATGTCTGTACCACGACCTGCAATGTTGGTTGCGAGCGTTACCGCACCAACATGGCCAGCTTTGGCTACAATTTGAGCTTCGCTTTCATTATTTTTAGCATTAAGTACTTGGTGTGGGATTTTAGCTTTATTTAGGGCTGCGCTAATTTCTTCGTTATTTTCTATGGCAACGGTACCAATAAGTACTGGTTGGCCTTTTTTATGCAAGCGTTGAACTTCTTTAATAATTGCCCGTGTTTTGGCCTCTTTTGTCTTATATATACGATCTGGTAAATCTTTTCTGATGTTCTTTTTATTGGTTGGGATGCTAATAACTTCTAGCTTGTATATCTGATGAAATTCTTCTGCTTCGGTAGCTGCCGTACCAGTCATACCAGACAATTTGTTGTATAAACGGAAGTAATTTTGGAACGATATCGTGGCAAGCGTCATAGATTCTTCTTGAACAGTAACACTTTCTTTTGCTTCGATAGCTTGGTGGAGGCCTTCGTTATAGCGGCGACCTTTCAGTAAACGGCCGGTAAAATCATCTACAATCACAACTTCGCCGTCTTTAGTGACAACGTAATCTTTGTCGCGCAAGAATAGCGTTTGGGCACGCAACGCTTGTTCGAGGTGATACAACGTACGTATGTTATCACCGATGTATAGGTTTTTTATGCCCAGTAGTTTCTCTACTTTTTCTATACCTTTATCGGTGAGTACTACCTGTTTTTCTTTTTCATCTACAACGTAGTGCTCTGGCTTTAGCTGGGCAACAACGCGGGCGAATTGCGTGTACGATTGCCCACTTGTCGTGCTTGGTGCGCTAATAATAAGTGGCGTTCGCGCTTCATCAATTAAAATTGAGTCTACTTCGTCTACGATGGCAAAATTAAGTTCCCGTTGGCGTAACTGGTTGGTTTCTTTTACCATGTTGTCGCGTAAATAATCAAAACCAAATTCGTTGTTTGTGCCATAGGTGATATCGGCTTGGTAGGCTTCTTGGCGAGTGCATGGACGCAGGTGTTGAAAGCGTGGGTCGGTATGATCTTCGTTGGTGTATTCTGGATCATAAATATACGATTCATCAGGGATAATAACAGCCGTAGACAAGCCTAAGAAATGATAAATCTCACCCATCCAACCGGCGTCGCGTCGTGCTAAGTAATCGTTTACCGTTACTACATGCACACCTTTTTTAGTGAGTGCGTTTAAATATACTGGCGCAGTCGCTACTAATGTCTTACCTTCACCAGTCTTCATTTCTGCGACGTTACCGTCATGGAGCGTTATGCCACCAATAAGCTGCACGTCAAAGTGGCGCTGTTTTAGAATACGACGAGCGGCTTCCCTGACAACGGCAAAGGCGTCTGGCAAAATTTTATCAAGCGATTCTTTTTCTGCCCGCTTTTGCAAAACCTGTGTTTGCTCTGCCAATGTTTTCTTTGGCATTGCCTTGTATGTATCCTCTAGCTTGTTAATCTCTTTTACTTTGCGCCGCATGCGTCGGAGCGCGCCGTTTTGATTATCGCCAAGGACTTTCTTAATAAAATTACTCATAAAAAACTAAACGACCTTTCTTACCACCCGAATTAAAAACAGAAAATACTAGGTCTATTGTACCGTATTTTTAACGACTTTTCCCGACTATTTTGCCAAACATTTTTCTAATTTTGGCATCACCGCGTTTTTTCGTGATAATTGTCTGCTCTTTATACTTGCGTAATTGGCTTTTGAGCTTTTCTTCTACAATATCTACGGCAGCGTACATATTGACGGTGGTCTCTTTAGCGGTGATAATTTCGCCTGGAACATACAGCACGACTTCGCAGCTCGATTGCTTTTTAGTTTTAATTTTTTCTTCTTTTAAGCGGACTTCTGCACGGGCACTTTTACGGGCGTGTTTGGGCATATAGCTATCTAGTTTGGCAATCTTTTTCTTTACGTACTTGGTTACCTCTGGTTCGGTCTCCGTGTGGATACTGGTTACTTCTATTTTTTTGATCATATAAGCTCCTTTCCGCTCATAAATGGCTTTAGTACATCTGGAATACGAACATCACCCTGCTTAGTTTGGAAGTTTTCTATGATGCCTATTAGTGGCCGCTGTGAAAATGCTGTCGCGTCATTGGTGTGAACAAGCTCGATATGGCCGTCTGCACGACGCACTCGTGTGTTCATTGCCCTGGCTTGGTAATCTGTTAAGTAGTCTGCAGTATGAGTTTCTCGGTATGCCTGTTGGCTTGGGAGCCATACGTCAATATCAACCCCCTTAGCATTGGGACGGCCAATATCAGCAGTACATTTTTCTAGGACACGGTACGGCAAACCTAGGCTTTGCATCAAATATTCTTGAATAGCAACCATGAAATGATGCTCGCTAAGTGAATCTTCGGGTGCGCTAAAGCTTTCCATTTCTAATTTATTAAACTGGTGTAATCTAAAAATACCTTCTGTATCTTTCCCGTAAGTGCCTGCTTCGCGACGGAAGGCCGTCGTATAGCCAACCAACCTAATGGGTAGCTCGTTTTCTGATAGTATTTCGTGTAAATACATTGGTGATAGCGTATGTTCGGCACTGGCATTAAGCCATAAATCTTCGTCTTCAATTTTGTAGGTTTGCTCCTGCTTGTTTAACCTCCCTGTAGCTTCAAACACAGATTGCTTAGCCACTGCTGGTGGTATAACTGGAATAAATGGTTTTGTACTGACAGATAAGGCATTATCTGTAGCAATTTGCTTAAGGAGTGTACTATTTGTTAGAACACTCAGACCATACTGCCACAATGCAAATTCTAAAAGCACTAAATCACCCTTCATATACACAAAGCGCGCGCCGGCAATTTTGGTAGCCCGTTCTTTATCTAACCAGCCTTTGCTTTCGGCGATGTGGGCATGATTTTGGGGTGTAAAATCAAAATTTGGCTTGGTGCCAACTTCTTTGACTACCACGTTTTGGTCTTCACTGTTGCCAATTGGTACAGTTTCTAAAGGCATGTTAGGAACTTGCTTGTGTGCGATACCCCAGGCTTCGGTAGTTTCTGTGAGTAAAGCTTCGCGGTGGGCAAGTTCTACTTTTATTTGTTTGCCAGTGTCTATTGCTGCTTGGTCTGGTTTACCTTGCTTCTTTATAGCTGCTGCGTTTTCGTTGCGTTTTTGGCGCAATTCTTCTACTTGTGCAAGCAAAGCAAGTCGTTCGCTATCAAGGCGCAGTAGTTCATCAATATCTATATCGTAGCCCTTTTGCTTGGATTTTTCTTTTACTAAGTCAGGATTTTCGCGAATAAACTGAATATCTACCATACTTTTATTATACCCCTTTTAGGCAAGCTTACCGTTTAGATTTTTGCAAATGATCTAGCGTAAGTTCTGTACGCTTGCGAGCATATGCACAAAATTCGCATTCACCGCCCATTATAGAATCACCAACTGGTGGCATGTCGCCTTCGAGTACCTCTTTAATGTGTACAAGTGTTGGCTCAATCCAATTATCGGTACCTGTGTGAGCAATTAATTTGGTTGTAAAGGTTAGTGTATCGTTAAAAATATCCCCATCAAAGCGAGCATTCGCGTATACAAAATACCCCGTATCACTCACGGTAAAACCATTTTGGCGTAATAACCATTGGTATACCTCTAGCTGGCGTTTATAGCTTTTTTGCCAATCGGCGTCTAGCGTCACTTCTTTGGCTTTTGCGGTGGCCTTATAATCTACCACAATAAGCTGCTCATTTGCGTCTATCCAAACGTCATCTATGCCACCAAACACTTCTAGGTTAGTACCCGTGTGCAGTGTACGGATTCCTTTAAACGTATCTTGCCATAGCACCACGTCTTTATGTTTAAATGGTACAGCTGCAAGCTTATTTTGTACCATAATAGGGTGCGGTTGTTGTTTTTGGCGGTAAAAATCAAATTCTTTTTTGAAGAGTTCGTCTATTGCTTTATTTATTTGGAACGGTGGACTGCTGGGTCTTTTAATACCAAGCCTCGCCTCGAGCCAAAAACAACGCTGGCACTGTGTAAAGAGTTCTATTTTACTACGACTAATTGTATATGGTTTCGTTTGCCCAAGTGTGTAACGCGTGTTTCTGTAATATGCCATTCAACCAATTGTAACAGACAGCAGGCTAAAACGTGCTAGACACTACGTGTTCGACAGCCGTCTTTGCTAATCGTTCACGAGCATTCGGGTTCATTGTCAGCTCTCTGTATCCAGCGGCTATAAGCAAATTCTCTTGTAGCGCGAGCAGCTCTTCAGAAAGCGCTGCTAGTTCTAAAGTACTGTGGCTATGTGGTGCAGGTTTGCACGCTGTAAATTGCGAAGAAATTTTGTGCTCACCATTTGCGGCTCGTTCTTCATGAGTAATGCTTACCTGGCAATCAGATATCACACAGTCTACATACCTGCCCCCCTTGCTTTGTACGAGACGCAAAGAATCGTTTGGCCGAAAACACGTGATGCGATATTTTTCTTCACTGAAATCGGGTGCATTATTGTTATATTCTGCGAATCTATCATAAGTAGGAACCAGAGCATTACAACGGCCTGCAAGCATGTAGTCACATATATCTCTTAGGTGTTGCGCTTCAGTAAATAAAGCAACGTGGGCTTGCTCTAAGCGCTGCTGCTCTTCTGTTATAAACCGGATTTCATCACTATTTATGGGGTGACGAAAATGATCAATAAATGACATTTGCGTATGTGTACCTTATTTATACTCATTAAACATAAGATATATATGGTATACGCCTAACGTATTACAAAATCAAGTATATTTTTTGGCAACTAGCTCAGTAGTCTGCTTACGGCAGTGATTGCAGCTGTTTCTGCCCGCAAAGTAAAACGAGATAACGACACATGGGGTAAGGCTAATTCTTTAAAATAGATCTTTTCTTCATCTGACCAGCCACCCTCGGGCCCTATCAAGATGCCTACTTTTTTTGTATCTGTCGGTATGTTGTTTTGATCATCGTGCTGTTCAGCAATACATAGCGGCAAGTCTTTATACTCTTCTAATGCTTCGTGTAGGCTAATTGGTTCTCTCAACTCTGGAATGTCTGCTCTGCCACATTGTTCGGCTGCTTCGATGATAATTCGTTTGGCTCGTTCTATATTAAGCTCTGTTTTTTCACTTCTTTGGGCAATCATTGGTATAAATTTATGCACACCGAGCTCTGTGGCTTTTTGCAATACCCAATCATTTTTATCTTTTTTAAGTAGTGACCACACTAAGTATACTTCACGGGTCGCTACACAACGTTCTATATCTGTAAGAAGCTCTAGTTTAACAGAATCGGTACCTTGTATTGTGGCAATTGTATATAAACGCTCTTCTGTATCGTTAAACAGTACAAGCTGATCACCAACCCGAAAGCGCAGTACAGTAAGCCACTGATGTAGTAATGTTGTGTCATGTATCCATACCTCGTGGCCAAGTGCTATTGGGCCAAATCTATTGTGCATTTCGTGAATATAAAATCTATGTAGCTTCATGTTACCTATTGTACAGCCAAACCTACAAAAAAGAGTCACCAACTGTTTAACTTGGTGACTCAACTTGTCTAAAACCTATACGTTATCCTTAGCTATACATGTCTTGAAATTCGAAGTATCGCTTCACGTGCTTTGGACGTCTTTGATTATACGAGCGTACTTTTGCGTTAGCATACACACTCTGCTTGGTCATAAGCCGTTGCAACTCACGCAAATCTTCGCTGAGCCTATCGTACTTGTCATTCATTCGTTTTTTCATTGTTCTTTTCATTCGTACCCCCCTTTTGCAAATTATGTTACATTGTAGGTCAGAACTTAATACTTAGTTTAACTAAGTTAAGTATTATTGTCAATAACCTACACGTACTGTAGCGCGCCTAGCTGATGATACGCTGTAATATTTTTTACTACCGTACAAGTAACATCAACCAAAAATAAAGTGCCAGCACCGGCAGCACGCAGGCTCCATATATATTTGGCTTCGATTGTTTGGCTACAAGGCTATAACTTGTCGTAATTGCAGCTGCGACGATAAACCAAGAAATATAATTCTTAAGTGGTATGATGCCACCACCCCATTGCCACAGACCAAACGCGGTTGCATACTGTTCTAAGATTAAATCAAATATTACTACTAAACAGGCTGCTAAAAATATCTTTGCTCCCCTGCTATACGGGCTCATACTTACTATTTGCCACGCAGCAATGGTCACTAAGGCCCAAGTAATACCTATGAGTATGGGGACTCCCGCGATTTTTAACCCCATCACGCTCCCGTACGTATAATCACCGAATAAAAGTCCAGTGTTTACCCCCACTATTTCTGCGATAAAGCCTACTAAAAAAGCTACCATAATAAGGCTAGCTTTTCGCCGTGGTGGTGCATGCCAATACAGCATGACGAGTGCTGCAATAATACCTATCACAACAGGCGTCAGGCGCAAGACGTATGTGAGGCCTATCGCGTACTGCACAACACCGGCCAGCAAAAAAAAGCTGGTAATTGCCAGTACGACAAGCTCTTGATGATGTTTCCACATATGTATACTAAATTGCTTCATAGCATATCCGTTGTTATGAGGGCGGATCGTACCGCCAAAGGTATTCCACCACCTGGATGCACAGTACCACCTACCCTATATATATTGTACGGTGTTTTGGCATGATTTTTAGGCCTAAATAGCAAGGATTGTAATGAATTACTCGCTTGGCCGTAAATCGCCCCTTGCCATGCACCCGTGCTCGTAGCAATATCTGTAGGGCTCATGGTATGTTCATGTAAAATCGTGATGTAACCGCCCAACATCGTTTCTAGTTTGGCTTTAACGACATCCTTAAGAGCGAGTATGGCAACGTCTTTTGTACCTGCGGGTACATTAACCATGACAAACCAGTTTTCGGTACCTTTTGCAGCATGTGAGCGGTCGACTTTGCTGGTGATATTCAAGTATATCGTTGGATCTTGTGGTATTTCGCCACGTTGCAATTGGGCATATTCTTTTTGGTAATCATCGCTAAAAATAACGTTGTGTAAACCAAATTGCTTAAAAGTACCGCGTACTTCCCAGTAAAAAACAATCGCAGAGGTAGAACGCTCAGTTTGGGCAATCTTGTGTTTATGCGTTGTATCACCAAGTAGTTCATACAGGCGCACAACATCACCACTATATAGTAAGGTGTCACATAAAAATTGTTGCTTATTAACACGAACAGACGTTACGAAATTATTGCTCTGCTGCAAAGACGTAATTTTTTTATTAAACAAAAACTTCACCCCCACATCTTCGCAGAGTTTGTATAGCCCTGTCGCAATAGACCGCATACCTCCATCAGGAAAATAAACACCCTGGGTTAGTTCTGGTATGGCGGCAAATTGCAATACAGCTGGGGCTTTATATGGGTTACTACCACTGTACGTAGCGTAGCGGTTAAAGAGTTGTACTGTCTTGGGGTTAGAAAAATAACGGCTATTGCGAGTATTAACCGTACTGAAAAGCAGTGGCAGTAATTTCATAGCACCAACAAATGCCTTTGGATGAAATAATGTTTTCAGCGCAATCCTTCTGTCTATATAATAGCGTGCCGTTAGTGCATATAACGCTTGGGTACGCTTTGAATAGGCCCGTACTTTTTTGGGCCGCTCATGAAAAGTGTGCACAATTGACCTTTCTATACGTGCCGTGCCTATGGGCATCGTATAGCGCGTGTCGTCTGAAGGCCAAAAATAAGCTGTGTTTTCTAACAATTTTTGGTACTGCCAATAATCTCTAGGGTTTTTACCACACTTTGTGTATACCAAATCTATGACACGTGTGTCGGTGCAAACACTTGGACCACTGTCAAAATAGGCGTGCCCTACCATACGTTCGCCCACTTTACCACCGTAGGTGCTACTTTGCTCGATAACCATAACATCGTAGCCTTTACTGGCAAGCAAAGCCGCACTGCTAAGCCCTGCCACACCAGCGCCTATGACGATGCATTGCTTGTGCTTCACGTACGGTCGGCTCCTTTTTTATGTAAGATTAATGTCAGGATAGATGGTTTTTGTAACGTCGTCTATTTCGTGGCGCAAATGTGGAAACGGCACACCTTCACGCGCACTTACACCTTCTAGAACCCAAAAAACACGCTCTGCCCATCCCCAGCCACATGCTGGTGGCATGCCATATTCGAGCATTTCAATGTAATCGATATCAAGCATCATCGCTTCTTCGTCACCTGCATCACGCATTTTTTGCTGTTCTAAAAACCGCTGCAACTGGTCTTGTGGGTCATTGAGCTCACTAAACCCATTACCAAGTTCACTACCAGCGATAATAGGCTGAAAGCGCTGTACGGTGTTAGGGTTATTTGGATTGCTCTTACTAAGCGGACTAATAAACGTTGGCGTATTTACGAGCCACACCGGCCCAACTACGTCTTTGCGAATATTCTTCCATAGCTTATCTATGCCTCGGGCGATATTTTCGGTCTTTTCTACTTCTAGTTTGTGAGCTGAAAGCGCTGCCTTCACTTGGTCTAGGGTGCAATCAAACACGTTTAAGTCATAGTGTTCTTGAATAACCGTAGCATAATCCCACTCTTCCCACTCTTGTGCCAAGTCTACTTGCATAGAACCTATGGTAAACTGCAGTCGGCCAAATGTTTGCTTAGCGACATACCGATACATGTCTGTCATAAATTGCATACCATCACGCCAATCGGCGTACGCCCAATACCATTCCATCGCGATATGTTCTGGCAAATGCTCATCGCTGTAATTTTCGTTCCGAAACCGTGGGCCAATATCATATACCTTTTCGTACCCAGCACCAATGAGCCGCTTTAGTGGTAGTTCATGGCTGATACGCAAGTAAAAATCTTGGTCAAGCGCATTCATGTGTGTCACAAAAGGCGTAGCATCAGCGCCACCTGTCGTATGTTCTAGTACTGGCGTATTAATTTCTATAAAGCCGTGTTCATTCAAATAATCTCTGGTTGCCTGCCAAAATGTACTACGACGAATAAACCGCGCCTTTACAGCGTCATTCACATTAATGTCTATATAACGTCGGCGCAGGCGCTCTTCTTTATTGGTAAAGCCGTCTTGCTTGGTTGGCATGGGCCGTAAACTCTTGGTAAGCAAGCGTAATTTTGCAACCTCTACTGAAGGCTCGCCTGTTTGTGTCTTAATAACAGTACCAGCAGCCTCTATAAAATCACCACTATCTAGCAGACTAATATTATCGAGCCCCAAATAACTATTGGCTGCGTCAAGCGGTTGCACGCTACCAGCTTTTAAGAAAAGCTGGGCCTCGCCAGAGTTGTCTTTGATGACGATAAATGCAATCTTTCCAAACTTTCTAATACTTGTAATTCGCCCTGCAAGGGTTACCGTTTGACCTTTTGTTTCTTCGTATCTATTGGTCACATCGGTAGCAATGTGGGTACGATACGAAGACGCTGGATATGGATTAACGCCAAGTGTATGTAAATCGTCTAGTTTGCGCAGGCGTTCGTCGCGCAGTTCTTTTAGTGTAGCCATTGTAAATTAGTATACAGCAAAATGAGCATTTTGCCTTTTAGGTGCATCTATTGAAAAATAGCTTAACCTACACTATACGAAATGCGACTAATGATATGAGTGCTACGCCTATAGCAGTAGTTATAAAGCCCACAAGCGTGAGCGACGCAACAAGCGCTAAGAATGCACCTAAAACTGCCAGCCCTACCCCTATGAATAGCAGTTTTAAGGAGGTTTTTCTCTGCATTATGTGTTTAGGAAATGTCAGTTACTTTATAAAGGGTTGTCTGGGCAGGAGTTACAATTTCTACGCTATCACCGACAGTCTTGTTCATTAAGGCAAGCCCAATTGGTGATTCATCACTAATTTTACCTTCTAGCGGGTTAGCTTCTACCGTACCCACAATTTGATACTGCTGCGTTTTGCCACCGTCGCTTTTTAGGACAACTTTGCTGCCAAGGTGTACTTTGTTAGCAGATTTTGGCTGCTTAATAATTTCGGCATTTTTAATAATGTGTTCAATTTCTTTAATACGTAGCTCGCAACGATCTTGTTCACTGCGGGCACTGGCGTATTCTGCATTTTCACTTAAATCACCCATTTCTCTCGCTGTTTTTATGCGTTCAGTAATTTCTGGGCGTTGGGCAATTAAATCATCTAGTTCTGCCTGTAGTTCGTCTATTCCTGACTGCGTTAATTTGAATGCTTTATTCATTCTACCCTCTTATTTTTCCGTTAAATGAGCTGCGTTGCTCCTTTTTCACACCTGTCTGCAGCCGTAGTAGTATAGCATATGGTACTAGGTTGTAAACATATTGACAAGTTTTTCTTTTGATATCATTTCTGAATCTTTTTCAGAACGTTTTTTTACTTCGTATTGGTTGCTCTGTAGTGTCTTATTACTTACCACAATGCGGTACGGTATGCCATATAAATCGGCATCGGCAAATTTTTCACCTGGGCGAGCATCCCTATCGTCCCACAGGACTTCTATACCCTTGGCAGCCAGTTCTGTGTATAAGTTTTTAGCTGCTTGCGCTACAGCTTCGTCTGTACCTATTTGTACAAGATACACTAAAAACGGTGCGATGTTTTCTGGCCAAACTAACCCTTTGTCATCGGCAAAATGCTCTGCTATAACCCCCATTAATCGGCTAACCCCTATGCCATAACTTCCCATAATAATCTGTTTTCGTTCACCGTTTTCGTCTGAATAGTATAAATCTAGTGCATCTGTAAATTTTGTTTCTAAGGGGAATATATTGCCCACTTCTACACCTTTAAAGGTCGTGTATACTTTGCCAGTTTCTGGATGAATATCACCAGTTTTGGCCATTTTAACGTCGTACAGCTTTTCTGGCAGTGGCAAATCTCTGCCCCAGTTTACGTTAATGCAGTGATAGTCTGTTTTATTTGCACCAAGCTCAAAGTTAACGAGTGTTTTTAGCGAATCATCCACGATAATCTGAACATCGTTTGGCAAACCAATTAATCCGGCGTAGCCTACGGCTGCACCAGTGGTTTCTTTAATCGTTGCCTCATCTGCTAAAGCCACCTTCGTAGCACCAAGCGCTGTCCTTAGCTTGATTTCGTTTACATCGTAATCTCCCCGTACTGCCACGGCAGTAAGTACCCCGTCTACAATATAGAGCATTGTTTTGACTGTTCTCTCTACGGGTACGCCTAAGACTTCTGATAGTTGCTGCACGCCTGTTACACCTGGAGTTTTTAGATGCTCCATTGGTAATGTATCGGTCGGTTGCGCACCTTGTGGTGCCTGAGACGGCGCTATTTCTGCATTAAAAAATATATCAGTGTCTGGCACTGTAAATATCGTATCTTCGCCCAAAGGGCTTGCCGTCTGAAATTCGTCGCTATATCTTTTTGTAAAAATCCCACCATCTGCCTTTACGCGGTATGTGCTATCGCCTAGACCTAAGCGTTCATATACTTTGTGGTAAGCAGCCGCAATTTTTTCATAGATTTCTTCATGCTGGGTTTGATCTTTGGCAAATGTATAGGCGTCTTTCATAATAAATTCTCGGCCTCTTAATAGGCCCGATTTCGCTCGTTTTTCATTACGGAACTTTGTACCTATTTGGTAGACACTTTTAGGCAAATCTTTATAAGAAGAAATTGAACCCTTGGCCGCATCTACGATTGGTTCTTCGTGGGTTAAGCCTACCCCCAGCTCTGTGCCGTTAAGTAACGTTGTTTTAAACCAGTTATCTACCACTGCATCGTCCCAGCGATTGGTTTTTTCCCAAATTTCTTTGGGTTGCAGAACCGTCATTAATAATTCTTGGCTCCCTGTGGCGTTCATTTCTTCACGCACAATGGTTTTGATGTTTTCTATCACACGCAAGCCAAGTGGCAAATAGGCGTAGGCTCCTGCCATTTCTTTATGAATAAAACCGGCTTGTATAAGAAGTTGTGCGTTTCTCGCTGTCTCGTCCGCTGGTACTGTTTTGCTTGTCTTGGTAAATAGTTCTGTTACTCTCATGTCTAGCAATTATACCAGAAGTACTGTACCAATAGGCTGTTGTTATGGGTGTGTATAATATAAAAATGTAGAGATCTAAATAAACTCTTTTGTTTTTACATAACCATTTCAGGCGCTAAGTATACGCGTATAGTACGTGGAATAGTTTCGATTATTTCTTTATATGCATCGTCTATTGTCTTTTTGATATATTCTTCGCCCGTTACGGTTGTAACGTGTGGTTGTTGCGCAGGTCTTACTTTTGTATTGCCATGCTCATCTAGTATGAATGTAATGCGGCTCCCCACAACCCCAGAGGCTCCCATTTCTCTTGCCTTAGCGGCAGCCATATCCATCATACGCATGATTATCTCTTCTCTATATCTATCAGGATTACTTTTAAAATTTTTAATTTTTTCTAAGTCCCAGCCCATCACTCTTGTTACTAATCCATCTACGGTAGTAGCTAAGTCTTCAGCGGGATTCATCCAACCATATTCACGTACCGGTTGTGTAGTTTCAGTAAGCGTTTCTTCTATAGGGCTTATGTCTTGGTGTATTGAGGTATATATCTCGCCCGTAATACGTTCTTCAGAGTAGTCAAAGTGCTCATTAAATGATTCATTATTATTGAATATCAGTTTTTCTAAGGCGTGTCCTAGTACTTCATGCACGAGTACAGCTGAAAGTGTTTCATTATACGACACTGCGGCATTTAGGGCTTTTACTTTAATGCCGCTAATATTGATAACAACTTCATCTGTTCTGTTAAAATAGCCCAGAATTTGAGAATTCTCGTCGTGTCTTCTTCCTAGACCCGACCCTATGTCTAGGCCAGTTACCAGTATTACCCTTTTGAACCTAGGATCTTTAGAAATTAAGCCACCTGCAAATTGATCTATAAGTTGTAACGTAGCATATACAGTCTTTAGTGTATCTTCGTCTATTTCTTCGTTTCCTATATCGTATATCTCGAAGTCGCCCTGTACTTGATTGTCTTCTTCTAGAGTTAAATGGTGAACAGCGGTCATCTGCAGAGCATCGGTTGCGCTAGGATCTGGAAGCTTGTCTCTTATTATATTAAGAGTCTTTGCCCACCATGTATGTGATTTAGTTTTTGCCAGTCTTTTTGAGTATTTCTCAAGTATTTGTTCAACACTCCATGGCGCATCTTGTTCTATAAGAGGCAATAATACGTCATAATCTTCGCCATATTCTACTGTTTGGATAGATATTTCCTCTCTATGATTGTGCAAATAGTCAAGGACACGTCTTTTGATGCCTTGCTCAATTTCTTCATAGTCAGGGATCGCATCTTTTCGGGAGTCTATAAGTATTTCTGGTGCAGTTAATGTTTCTGTCATTTTTTTATTAGTATTAAGTAAATTTAGTATATCATACTATTGTTTTTTTGTCTATATTCGTTTATGCATACTATTAGACAATACAAATATTTATGTAAAAATGTTTTGTGTTAATTTTTTTACGACTACATTTTTTGGATGATTTGTATGGCAGATTCTAATGCGAGGTTTTGTTGGTCTTTGCTGGCATTGGCGATATCGTTGGTTACTAATAATACATTATGGGCTAATTGTTGATCTGGCATGACTTCTGCTACGTCTGCTCTACTATTAGGATAGTGCCCCGTTTTGCCATAGTGTAGAGCCGCAAAATACACAAAGAAGTTTTTATATATTTCATAGTTTTTATGGCGTGAGTAATCATTTGACCAGTGGGCTAAGTTTAGCCAGCGGCGCTCTAATCGTTTAACCAAATATTGTAAACCATCGTACCCAATTTTTATGGCAGCTTCCCTACTCGGTGGCAGCTTTTCTGCGACCACGTCCCTGCCAGCAATGGTTCTAGATCTAAATTTTAGTGATAAATCATTTAATGTATCACCTACGATAAATTCTTCATATACACGTGGACTCAACAAGTAATTATCGCCAAGCGGATGTTGCTGTAGCCAGTTTCGTACCGCCAACATTTCGCTTGTAATATCTTTATATACAACTATCTGCAAATCATATCGCTATAGCCGTCTTGCTTGGGGTCGTCTGTAGCTACCGAACCTTCTTCTACCAGTGCTGCAAAATGAGTAAGATCAGTTTTTAGCCAACTAACAAATTCTTGCATGGTATCGTCCATAAGCATAAGTATATACGAGGCTTTTGCATTGCCAAACCAAATGATTCTACTAATTCTTCCTAGCTATAAAATCTAACTCTTATGTGTTAATTCATGGTGGCAGTGTAGCGCCATTCTGCTTCTTCGCTTGCGAGTGCCATATGTTTTGCTAGCATTTCCCTGTATTGCCGTATGCGCACCATTATATAAATAACAGGTATAGCAGGAATAAATGAGCCACTTTCGTAATTGTAGTCTTCCATATAATGAACGAATATTTTTGCTACTACTTGCTCTACAGTTTTTGAGTAAGCTTTTGTTCTAGGCTATCCATTGTTTTTATGAATGCCTGGTCTAAATCTATACCAAGCTTGTCTGCCAGCACAAGCAAAGACCATAAACAATCACTCAGTTCGTGCGCTAAAGCTTCGTCTACGTTGTCTTTACTACGCAAATTATTCTTTGCCAATATTAATTTAGATAAATCTCCTACGTCACCCACAAAACCTGCCATAACATCTTGTTCGTTCCATATTTTTTGTGCATGTTTTTTATTTAACATATCGTACAAGTTACTTATCTGTAGTGCCTGTTGTTGCATAGTTTTATAGTCCATATGGCTAATAGTACTCCTAAAACATACGGAAAATAAATACTCTTTTTATAGTCTTTTCATAAATTAATAATTTGTAGATACACTACAACTTATTTCTGGTACTTTTTAGTACCTATATTACTTATATTACTTTTCATTTTTGTGTGGTCAAAAACGAACCAAAAACCCACTGGGCGCTCAGCTCACAATACTCATCTGCTAGTAACTTCTACATAGCACAAAAAGGACTCCTTACAGTCGGTCTGACACTTGTTACTTTGGGAAGTGTCAGACTACTCTTTTTGTCTTGGCCATGCTAGAAGTTACATCAGCTGAATCAATAGTGAGCCGAGATGCCCAGACCCAGCCAATCGTTCAATGAAGGATACTAAATAAACATCATTGATTTTAAGAACCTCTATTTATTCTGGTTTTCATTTTTGTGTGGTCAAAAACGAACCAAAAACCCACTGGGCATCAGCAGAGTTCAATAAAAGCTTAATAATGAATCAGATAAATATTTGTTACTAAAATTAGTTTTCGTCAACAATTTGACTTGAAGGGCGAGCCTGTAGCAATGCGCGGTAATCGCCGTAGTAGTTCTGGGGGTCTAGCCCCAGTGCAATTATATTTTCTTTAATAATATACCTATAAGCTATTTTACGGCGTTCATCCATATGCTTACGCCCATTGCCGAGCTCTTTCGCAGCTAGTTGTATTTCTATGAGAAGCTCATCTACATTAATCGGCAAATCGTCATCAGATTGCCTTAATACTTCTTGTGACATATATACTAATTATACAACTTTTAAGATAAGTACCCTCTACATTGCATCAGTATTCTCATCTATATCTACCGAGATAGCTACACCTTTACCTGTGCCATATTTATAATCTTTCATTTCCAACATCGCATAAAAGATTGATTTGCCTTGGTCATTATAAGGCAGTACATGATACTCAAGATTATTATTATACAAATTATATTCATTACCCATTTGTATAAAAGATGGGTGATTACTTCTGATAAATAAAGCAATATCTCTATCGTGACCATCAATATTTTTAGCGGTACTTCCAAAAATATATGCTTCAATAATATCTGATTTGCTAAATTGTGACGGTATTATAATATCTTTTAAATTCACTTGTTATAATTTCCTGTTGCAGCTTTATATTAATTATTGACTTTCATCTGGCACAGGTAAGCCAATTTCATTTAGAGGTAAATATTCAAAATATAACTTACAACCAACAGAAATAATATAGTCGCGAGTATCCTTGTACTCTTCTTTTCTAAACCAATCACTTAATATATAGATGTATTCAACCTCATAATTCAGTGCTGAGAATAATTTTTTATACTGTTTTTTCTTAAAATCGCAGGTTTGTAGCTTCTCGTCTACAGATCCCGCAACTCTTTGAAACTTCATTTCTATGACATTTAGTGTATTGTCTTTGATGACATAAATGGCGTTATCAGGTTCTAGCCGCTTAGAGATATAATCTTTATAGTTAATATTATTTTCTTCGAGTAATTTATAAAGTGATCGTTTCTTGTAGTAACGCGCAACCTCTTTTTTATCGTACAAAATAATGTTTTCTTTAACAGAATATCTATCAAGTGTCTTGAATTTAGTGAGTAGATCTACGCGTCCTTCAAATATGATTCCAGTTTTAGTATTTGCACCGCCGATACCACCTTCTATCATTATTTCTCCTTTAAATAGTTACGTCCTCTAAACGACTTTTTGACACATTTAAATATTCTTTTTCAAGATCAATACCAATAAATTTTCTTCCAAACTTAAGAGCAGCCACACCTGTAGTTGAGCTTCCAGTAAATGGATCAAGTATTACATGAGATGGGTGTGTTGAGGCTAATATAATTCTTTCCAATAGTGCTAATGGTTTTTGCGTAGGATGCTTACCATATTTTTTTTCATCCTGTTTGGGCGTCCCAATAGCCCAAACACTTCTCATCTGTTTGCCTTCTTTTTTTATTAAATCAACCACGTGCCACTCACCATTTTTCATATCTTGGTAATTAAAAACATGTTTTGATTTATGATCTTTCCTTGCCCAAATCAATGTTTCATGGCTCGCAGTAAAGTATCTACCACTTAAGTTGGGTGATGCATTAGGCTTGAACCAACTTATATCGTTTAAAATTTTATAACCAACTTGTTGTAACGCATAGCCACACTGGTATATGGAGTGGTAGGTGCCACTTATCCATATAGTTCCTTCAGGCTTTAAAATTCTATAACACTCTTTTATCCAGTTATGGTGGAAAATATAATCGTCTTCTACACCATTACTTTTGTCCCAGTCGCCTTTATGAACGCTGACTCTTTTGCCTGCATGTACAGTAAAGCCACCATTAGATAAATTGTATGGAGGATCCGCAAAAATCATATCTATACTATTTTCTGGTAGCTGTTTTATAAGCTCAATAGAATCATGCAAGTACAGTGCATAGTTCGAACCCTTAAATACAGGAGAAACTCCAACACCCTCAAGAATTTTTTTACTCATTAATACTATTCTACTATGTTAACTTCAATAATCCATAACTAATGTGATGTCAATTCAATCTTCTGTGCATGCAATGTGGATATAGCCTTGTTCTGCACAGTTGATTTGCGTGTCGTATTTTTGACATATCCAAGGAAAAAGAAGTTTAAGTAATATTTTTAAAAAAGCTAGCACTACGCTACAGATAGCGTACCTACGCTATCTGTAGCGTTATGTTTTTAATTACGAACCTGTCGTAATGTGCGCTTGGGTCTGGGCATCTCAGCGCCCTATTGATTCAGATGATGTAACTTCTAGCATGGCCAAGACAAAAAGAATAGTCTGATTCGTCTTTATTAACAAGAATCGGACCGACTGTAAGGAGTCCTTTTTGTGCTATGTAGAAGTTACAAGCAGATGTGTATTGGGAGCTGAGCGCCCAGTGGGTTTTTGGTTCGTTTTTGACCACACAAAAATGAAAATATTTGCTTAAGATAAAATAAATAATCCTACAAACGCAATTCCATTCTTAAGCGCATGCAGCACAATCGCCGCCCACAAATTTTGTGTTTTCTCAAACACGTATATTAGCGCAAAAGAAAATATAAACGTATCTATACTAATGTTCCACTGCATATGTACCAAGCCAAAAAGCACACTGGTAACAATGGCCGCAGCACGTGCTGGATGCTTTTTACCAATAACTATAGATACAACTATGAGCAGCGCTACAATAATGCCGGCGACAGCACCTGCTAGTAGTGCCACGGCAATAGCTACGCCAAAACCCCACCATAACGTGGCATGTTTATTCCAGTGGTCACGCAGCCCTTGGTATAAAAAGCCTCTAAATAACATCTCTTCTGCAATTGGTGGCACCACCACCAAGCCAACAAACGCTAAGATTAATTGCCAGCCAACGGCATTTTTATAACCAACCAGCTGTTCTTGATCTGCATTAAAAGATGGAAACAGCGCCTGCACAATAGCTGCCACGGCAACACTAAGCAAGATGTACACAATATACGTTCCTGCAACAAGCAATAACGATTTAAGTGGCAACCCCTTTTGTAGCTTTAGTTGCGAAAAACCATACTTTTTTTTATGCAAAAAGTAATACAAAACAACAAAAATACCAACCGCCCCTACCCCTGTTAGACTCAGGCTCATCCAGGGTTGATCTAATAAACTATCTTCTATTGTGGACCAATTCGTAAAAAACAGTGCTACGAGTAGTGGCAGCGTTGTAAAAAGCTGCGAAACAACATACGCCAAAATAGTGACGCTATACGCATACCGAGCATCCCATGGTACAACGATTCGTTTTTTGTTTTTTATAAGCGTGTCCATAGGCATGAATCGCTAATAAAAGCGGCGTATATCAACCACCGTTATTACAACAAATAATATCATTAACGCAGCAAACCCGGTGCCATGTATACGTGCTTCTAAGTCTGGAGTAAGTGGTTTTTTCATCGCCTTAAAAAGGAGCATTACAAATGCCCGACCACCGTCTAAGGCTGGGATTGGCAAAAAGTTCATAATAGCCAAAGTAAGGCTAATAACAGCAACAACAAATAGTATAAATTGGTAGCCTAAATCTGTTCCTTGCTGCAAGATGGCAAATATACCTACTGGTCCAGACACGTTTTCGCCCGCTTTAGAGGCTTCTTGCCGTGCTTCTTTGGTGTTACCAGTTATTGCACTAAAAAATGCAGAAACTAAATTATAAAGTGCTTCGCCAAGTGCTTTAAGTGTAAGATGAGTCAGCTGTGCAGATACACCAACCGCTACAATGGGTGCCGACCACGTAGATTGTATAAGGGTATATTTCCTTGGGACAACCCCCAAATACCCCTTTGGTGTATCGGTATTTTTACTGTCTGCTACTTGTTGTTCACTAAGCAGCGTTGTAGTCGCCATGGTAGTTTGACCATCACGTTCATAAACAATAGGCACCGTGTTCCCTGCATTTGCAGATGCTACTTCGCGTACCGATGCTTCGTTGGTAATTGGTTGGTTGTTAAGAGATACGATGGTGTCGCCTACCTGCAAACCTGCTTGCGCTGCAGGTGAGTCTGCGTCTACATAGCCAGCAAATATATCGTTACGGAGCACCGTGCTATCTGATGGCACACTAAATTGATTAGGGATTACTTGTGGCATCCCCACCCACGCAACAATAGTAAAGAACACCAGCGCTGCAAGTAAATTGACCGCTACACCTGCCAACATAATACGCAATTTAGCCGATAAACCCACCGAGCCAAACGAACCTTTTTCTGTAGCAGCGTCTTCTTCGCCTTTTAGCCGCACAAAACCACCAAGTGGTAACAAGTTAATTGTGTAATAGCCTTCAAAAATGCCCTTGCCCAACTTTTTGCCAAATAGTTTTGGTGGAAAGCCTATACCAAATTCTTCTACATCTACCCCGTTACGTTTTGCTACCAAAAAGTGGCCGTATTCGTGCAGCACTATAAGTAGCACAAACAAAAATAAGCCTAAAACAATTAACCACATTACGCGCCAAACCTCCTATGGCGTGAAGCATACGCAGCTAAGGCTTCGTCTAAATCTTCTGGTGTAAAATCTGGCCAGAGCTTGTCGGTAAAAAACAGCTCGCTATAAGCTGCCCGCCATAACATAAAATTACTAATGCGCATTTCGCCTGATGGCCGTATAAGTAAATCTACAGGGGGCACAGCACTTCCGCCATACAGTGCAGTTTCTATGCTCTCTTGCGTAATTGGCGTTCCCGTTGCTGCGAGCTTGGCAGCTGCATCGGCTATTTCTTGTTGGCCACCATAGTTAAAACACAAACAAAATGTTGCTGTAGTATTATTTTTAGATGATTCTTCGGCGCGGCGTAATTGCTTAATAATTTTGGCGTCCAGCCCTTCTTCGCTACCTAGCCAAATAAAGCGTATATCTTTTTTGGTAAGTTCGCTTATGTATTTATTCATAACAATCTGTATAAAGCGCATTAAAAAAGATACTTCGTCTTTGGCGCGGTTCCAGTTTTCTGTAGAAAAAGCAAAAACACTTAAGTAAGGTATGCCCCGTGCAAGACCAGCATCGGCAATTCGCCGAAACGTTTCGAACCCTTGCTTGTGGCCTTCTTGGGCAGACACACCATGCTGCTTGGCCCAACGGCGGTTGCCGTCAAGGACTATACCCACATGCTGTGGTTGTGTATTGTTATGAACCATATGTTATTTCATCCTCACATCTTGATAGTTTTGTTTTAGCCATTAGATTGCGTGATTATACCGTCATTATCTCTTGTTCTTTGGCTTTGGTGGCTGTTTCTATGTCTTGTTTAGTTTTGGTCATTAAATCTTCTACTTGCTTTTCTATTCTGGTGTAATCGTCTTCACTAATATCTTTATCTGCTTTAGCTTGCTTGGCAGAGTCTAATGCTTCGTGGCGAATATTTCTACATGCAATATGCGTTTCTTCTGTCTTTTCGTTAAGCTGTTTTACAATTTGCTGCCGACGTTCTGTGGTGAGTGGTGGAATAGAAATTCGCACAACCCGACCATCATCTGCTGGGTTAAGCCCTAGTGACTGATCATTGCGTATCGCATCAGAAATCGCCTGGATGTTACTGGGGTCAAACGGAGTGATTTGTAGCTGTTGCGCTTCTGGTGCAGTTACGTTGCTGACTTGGTTTAACGGCATGGGAGTACCATATGCTAGTACCGTAATGCCATCGAGCATGCTCGGGTGCGCCCGACCAGTCCGTAATTTTTTGATTTCGTCATTAAAATGGTTTACGGCCGTAGCTAGTTTGGTCTTTGCATCTTCTACTAATTGGTTTGGACTCATGATTCCCCCATTACTATATTCTTAGTATATACCAAACAGCGTTGGTGCAGCAGTGGTATTATTTGTTAAGCGAGCTTTTTTTAAACAACTTCGCCAAGTGCCATACGGCTAAACCGACGCACTACTATGTTTTCACCTAGTTTTGCGATGCCCTCTTTAACGTACTGGTCTACTGTAATGTCTGGGTTTTTAATAAACGGTTGTTCTAATAGGCAGCGTTCTGCAAAATATTTATTCAGCATACCGTCTACAATTTGTGGCACCATTTTATCTGGCTTGCCTTCTGCTTTTACCTTTTCTGTAAATTCGGCTCGTTTTTCTGCTTTGGCTTGTTCTGGTATGTTATCTGGGCTTACAAATTCTGGTGAGCTAGCTGCAATGTGCATTGCCACGTCTTTTACAATAGTCGTAAAGTTTTCGTTCCGTGCCACAAAGTCTGTTTCGCAGTTTACTTCTACAAGTACGCCTATTCGGCCATCGTGTAGGTAACTTCCTATAACCCCGGCGCGGGCTTCGCGTTCACCACGTTTTTCTGCTTTGGTCATGCCTTTTTTACGCATAGCAGCCAAGGCTTTATCAAAATCGCCCTCTGCTTCTACCAGAGCTTTTTTGGCATCGGTAATACCAACACCTGTTAGTTCGCGTAGTCGCTTAATTGTATCTATATCAATTGCCATACTTACCCCCTTTTATTCAGCTGCCTTTGCTACTTTTTTACCACGACCTTCTTGTGCTGCATCTGCAATGTAATTCACAATCAACTGCAACGTACCTACTGCATCATCATTAGCAGGAATAGGATACTCTATTTTGCTTGGGTCTGTGTTGGTATCTACAATTGCAATGACCGGAATGTTTAGTTTAATAGCTTCATTCACGGCGTTTTGATCTTCTAGGATATCTGTTACAAAAACAGCCCCCGGGCGACCGTTCATGTCTTTTATGCCACCATAGTTATGGTTCATGGCATCTATTTGCTCTTGGAACCGTTGAACTTCTAGCTTGTTATACCTGCTGGCAAGCTCGCCACTTTCCATTTTGCCTTCTAGGTCTTTGAGCTTTTTGATGCGTGCGTTGGTTGTTGTTGAATTGGTAAGCATACCGCCCAACCATCGTTCAACAACGTATGGCTGGCCAGCGTATACGGCTGCTGTCTTTACAATGTCTTTGGCTTGGCGTTTTGTACCAACAAACAATATTTGGTGGCCTGCAGCAGTTTGCTTTTCTGCAAAAGCAATCGCTTTTTCTAGCTGTTCGACTGTTTTTGTGAGGTCAATAATATGTATACCGCCTCTTTTACTATGAATATATGGTGCCATCTTTGGATGCCACCGACTGGTCTTGTGACCAAAATGTGCGCCCGCTTCTAGCAAGGCCTTAATATCAGGTTTTGTCGCCATGATATCCTTCTCCCTTCATCTACATTCGCCCCGAGTGGGGAGGATATATATGCAGATTGCTTCGTTAAATTAATGTGTACACCTAGTATAACAGATGCAGCACGCTAATTCAACAGTAGTACCGCGAGTACTAAACCATTGGTCGTTGTAATGCATTATTCTTCTATTGAAAGAAGTCGTCCTATCTGTTACTATATGCTAGATATATTCACCTGTTGCCTGCAGCGATTGACCTGCTGCTAACCAACAGCCAACTAATTGGTCAGAGGTACGTACAATATTATGAAAAAAGATATTCATGCCAAAGATTACCGTCTGGTAATTTTTGAAGATTTAAACGACGGCACGCGTATATTAACTCGCAGCACTGTGCGTTCAGAAGAAACCGCCAAGTGGGAAGACGGCACAGAGTACCCACTAGTAAAAGTTCACATTAGTAGCAGTAGCCACCCATTTTACACTGGTACAGAAAAGATGCTAGACATGGAAGGTCGTGTAGATCGCTTTAAGGCCCGCCAAGAAGCTGCCAAAAAAGCGCAACAAGACCGCATTAAATCTGCCAGCAAAACTCGCGCCAAAAAACCAAGCAAAGACGAAGCCAAAGCAGAACCAGAAAAACCTGTAAAAACAGCTGCATAGAAGCCGTCCGTACACAGCTTACGGCAAAACGTAATCCGTTATGAGCTCATCATTATGGATACCTTCTTTGCAACATTGAGTCTGCTAGCGGACTGCTGGGTCTGGGCATCTCGGCTCACTATTGATTCAGCTGATGTAACTTCTAGCATGGCCAATACAAAAAGAGTGGTCTGGCACTTCCTAAAATAACAAGTGCCAGACCGACTGCAAGGAGTCCTTTTTGTGCTATGTAGAAGTTACTAGCAGATGAGTATTGGGAGCTGGGCGCCCTGTGGGTTTTTGGTTCGTTTTTGACCACACAAAAATGAAAAATACTAATATGTTTTTGATAATACCTACAGATTAGCTGTAAACTATATAAATATGGAACAAAAAATTCATACCCTCCGTGCAGAACTTGCCGAACTAAAAGGTCGCCTTAATGACACTGCTATTTTTAGTAGCCCAGAATACCCAAAACTTGCCAAACGCCAAAATTATTTAGAATCTACCATCGCCTTATATGATGATTACATCGCAGCCCAAGAACAGCTTACAGAAGCAAAAGAACTGCTAAGCAGTGGTGGCGACCTTGCCGAACTTGCAGAAATAGAAGTAACCGAACTCACCACCAAACTTGCTACCCTAAGTGAAGCGCTAGACGCTGCCCTCACCCCAAAAGATCCAAACGACGAACGCGACTGTATTATAGAAATTCGGGCAGGTGCCGGTGGCGATGAATCTTCACTGTTTAGTGCAGATCTGTATCGTATGTATGTTCGCTACGGCGAACTCCACAGTTTTAAAATCGAGCTCATTAGCGAAAGCCCATCAGAATCTGGCGGTTTTAAAGAAATTATTTTTGCCATTCGTGGGAGCGATGCCTACAAAACATATAAGTATGAAGCCGGCGTACACCGCGTGCAACGCGTACCAGTTACAGAAAGCCAAGGCCGCATACACACCAGCACAGCAACTGTGGCTGTGTTACCAGAAGCAGAAGAAACAGACATAGAGCTTAACCCCAGTGACTTACGGGTAGATGTATATAGAGCTAGCGGCCATGGCGGCCAAAGTGTAAACACAACAGATAGTGCTGTGCGTATTACCCACGTACCTACTGGCCTTGTTGTTACCTGCCAAGACGAAAAGTCCCAAATCAAAAACAAAGATAAAGCAATGGGCGTGCTACGGGCACGGTTAATGCAAATGAAGATAGACGATGAGCAAAAACAGCTCAGCGATGCCCGCAAAAAACTTATTGGCAGCGGCGACCGCAGCGAAAAAATCCGCACCTATAACTTTCCGCAAGACCGTATTACGGACCACCGCATAGGCTACAGCCGCAGCAATATCCCTGCCGCGCTGGCTGGTGATATTCAAGACCTTATTGACGAACTCGCCAACGCCGAACGCCACGCCTTACAAGACAGCGCATAGATTATTAGTATTGGATTATAGATATTAGATTATGGATACTAGATATTGGATGTTATTTTGTGCATTCGCCAAGCTGTTTTAGCATTTGTTGTTGACCACACTTCTAGCTGACCTACAAGACCTTCTGCCTGATATTCTATTTCAGAAGCTGACAGCTCTTTAGCTTGCCCGTAATAGATAAAATCTATGGTACTTATGATTGCTGTTTTTCCGCACTGCGAAATATAGTACGACGGCTCACCTCTTAGCCAGTATCTTAATAAAGCGAGCCTGCCTACACCCATCATTTTTTGCATTGTCTTTTTTGAAACTACTATATCTTCTTGGTGAAATTCTTGTAAATCAATGGCCATGCTCTCTATTTGTTCAGCTGCAATAATCCGTTCCTGATAAGGTTTTTCGGCATGAGCCATATACCATGCTTTTTGTTTATTTCGCACTAACTCATTTTTTTTATTGGCCTTCACTCTTAACCTCATATTTAATAAGGGTAATAGTATCCTACTGTCTTAAGGCGACGCAACCACAAACACTATGACCAGTTTGCTTAATAACTACTTAGAAATTAATATTTTGTGAAATACCATTTACTGTGGCTGGTGATATTCAAGACCCTATAGATGAACTCGCAAACGCCGAACGCCACGCCCTCCAAGAAAATAACTAGATTTTAGAGGTTAGGATTTGAATTATAAGAATAAATTAACAACGGATGGTCACCCATCCGTTATAATGATGTATTGCGTTAGAACTTAGTACCCTAAACTATTATAATGAAGTCCTGGTATACTTTCCTTTTCTGCTAGCAGCTATTTCACCCATTCGTTTTTGTAACGCATCAAATGAATCGGAAGCACGCTCACCCTCCATATTAGCATCTATGTCTAAGTATTCTGCATCAGATTCAAAGTAATTAATTACATCAATAACCGTAAGTTCAGTCTTATCTCCATATTGAGCTTTGATTATTCTGTTCGCCACAGCATCGGCATATTCAGTATTCCAATTTATAAAAGGATTGTCTTCGGACTGAGAACCCAATTCTACAAAGTAATCAGCTAGGCTATTTACAGAATTAAAAGTCTTAGCTGGATTAAGTTTAGCTGCTTCTTCAAGCGTATCAACTATCTCTCTTTTTAATATCGCAGATGACCTGATAGGATTTTCTGCATATGCCATAATTTCAGCTTTTTGAGGATCTACGACAGTATCAGGTTTTTTATCTAATTGTGTATTTACTTCACTTTGCATGGGCATTTGTTCGCTCATTTTTTTATTCCTTTTTTATTTTTTATTAGTTTTTGTTTGTCAGTCGTTAGCATCAATAGTAGCATAATGCTAGTGTTTTGTCAAATTTTCAGAGTATATTACTGTTATCTCACCTAAGACTAATGACTTATACAATTCTTCAAACTTATTTACTCTTCTTATTTTTCAGTAGTAGGTAAGAATTTATCAAATAATTCTTCATAGGCAGAGCCTGCGTCGTGTGATGCGACATTTGCTTCGTCACGAAGAGTTTCAAACAAAGCAATCATTGCTAATGACTTATCAGAATCTGACATCTCGTAGTGGTTAAGAATATTTTTCATTTGAAGTGCAATATCTGGCGCAAAATCGATTTCCCTTCTACTAAGAAATTCGCCATATCCCAAACTCATAGCAACGCCCATAGGCATCTTCTTTTTATGCCATTCACGTATTTCTGCAGCACACACTTCGTATCGTTCTGCATCTTGTGTCTTTTCAGCCTCTTTTCTGGCAAGGCCGTATAGTTCTCGTGCGACGTCATCTTTCTGCTCATCAGGTATATTTTCAAACAACTCAGGTATTTCATCATACAGCATTTCTGTAAATCTTATTAAGCCTTCCGCGGCCTCATCTGTTTCTAGCTTTAAAGATAAATTCTCAGGATCTCTAGATAAATCATTCATTTTATTACGAAATCCTTTATCTTGTAATAGCAGTGGTGCTAATTTACTTGCTTTGTCTAAATCCCAGCTACTATCTACTTCGTGTTCTCCTTTTGGATCACGTACTGGTACTTGTTCGTGGCTCATTAATTTATTCCTTTTTTATTTTTTAGTAGTTTTTGTTTGTCAGTCGTTATAGAACATAGTAGCATAATGCTAGTGTTTTGTCAAATTTTTACAGTGTACTAACGTTCTGTTCCAGTAGGTATGGTGTGGCGTGAAGTATCTGGACCATCTTCTATAGATACAGAAGAATCTGGGTGTGTGGCAAACGGGTTATCAATAAGTCCCTCTTGCGATGCAAAGAAGACAGCTGCTAGCGCAAACGCAAATAGCGCCAATGCTCTTTTTAATTCTGTACGTTTTCTTGCTTGTTCTTTTTCTGCCAATCTGGCGGCAAATTCTGGTGAGATGGATTCTGGTGATGTCATTATTTATCTATTTATTGTTACTTTATAAACCTATAGTATCATGCTAGTGCTAATTAGTCAAGCTTTGCGTAATGACTCAACAGCTTTGCAACACATAACATGTGGCTGTTCTACACTGTAAGTGTACTAATCTAAACAGGAGAACAGCCACATGAGCTATTCTAGCAACCCATTACTACCTAAAGCGAGAGCAGAAGCCGTTAGGCTCGTCATTGAGCAAAGTATGCCTTTGACAATTGCTGCAAGAAGATGTGGAGTCCACCGCACAACCTTATGGCGTTGGCTACGCAAATGGGAGCTACTAAACCAGAATGTTCAGCTCACCAATGTCAACCGACCAAAAAGAAACTCAGATTCCCAAGTGCCCAGCAGCTTTCGTCTCGCAGCTTGTACGTGGCGTATACCTACCAACAGTAGCCGACCTCATTTCTTTGGTCGGGCAGTACCCAATATGGTTGTTGAACGCATTCGGTATTACCGCACTAAGTACAACCGTTGCGCAACAATTGTTCACGCCTACTGCAAACAAGAAGGTACCGAAGTGTCACTCAGTACGGTTCGTCGGGTATTGTACCGACTCGGGTTGGTGGTACGACAAAAGTGGCAACGTCGGTGGCGTCCGCCACTACCGCGCCCAGATGTACAGTGTCCAGGTGACTTCATTCAAACCGACACGGTACACCTGTATGATCACCGAACAAAAAAGCGGAGCTATTTGTATACACTGGTTGATGTTTACTCTCGTTGGGCGTATGCCGAATACAGTACTGTGCTCAGCCAGCGTGTAGCCGCTGCAGTCATCCAGCGAGGCCAGGCCTATGCTCAGTTCCGTTTCAAAACCGTCCAGGCTGACAATGGACCCGAATTTAGTAAGAACTTTGAAGAGCTACTTAAAGCGCAAGGTACGACAGTACGTCACAGTAGAGTGCGACGACCGAATGACAATGCTCACATAGAGCGGTTCAACCGGACAATACAAGAAGAATGTATTGGTTCCACAAATCCATTCTCTAAAGAACTATATGGCAAGGTAGCAAACTACCTTGCCTACTACAACGAAGAAAGGCTACACTTGAGCTTAGAGTGTAGAACACCAGCGAGTGTTGCAAAGGTGTTGAACTAATTACGTTATTGCGTGCTACTCCCAATTTAAGAATACTTAGTCATTAGTGAATCGTAGTCCTTGACTATCTTTTCTGGCTGACCTTCTGTTACGTAAAAGATAAAATCAAGTACAGCAATAATCGCTTGACGGATTGTGGTTTTTTCTGCCTTGTCTGCGTTCTTTAGACTTGTTCTGAACCACCACTTTGAGGCATCTTTATCAAGCCCAGCAAGCAGGTTAGTTCCTGATGCTGTCAACTCGGTGATATCGTCAAACGGATGGCCATAGGTTGTATCATCTCCGCTAAAATCACGAGCAAAACAACCTTCGGTGAATGTACTCCATACAGTAGTACACACCTCTCTTTGATCTGTGTTCTTCTCGATGCCATTGCTGGATATGTCATTGTTGATTTTCTGTAGGCTTCTAAATGCTGATACTAGGTTATTTAACACAAAGTCAGCTCGACCTTCGATATTATTTTCTTCATTTTCAAGCACTTCATTAACGAGCTCATCATATGCCGCGTGGATAGCCTCGTGCAGTAACACATCCTGCGTTTTGTTTGCCGGAATATTATACGGGCTTGCTTCTAATACAATAAACTCACCTTTACTTGTTTCTACAAAAGCAGAGCGATTATGGCCTTCGGGTATATCATCGTAATAAATATCTTCATCTATGCCCAAAGTACTCATTACCTTAATAAGTGTTTCGCACATACTAGCTATATCTTCACTATCAAGCTCTTCTCTAGTGTGAAGCGTAGTGCCATCACACTCTGTCAATCTTGGTAAGTTTTGCTTCAGCCTCCCTATTGAAGTGCTTTCTGCATTGCTCTTTTCTGTATTATTGAGCTGTTGGTAACCTAAATAAGCCACACCAGCATTTCCTAAAAAACCAAATATTGCAATTACTCCAAAAATACGATTTAATTTCGCGCGACGCGCGGATTCGGGGTTGGCATCAGCTTCGTTTTTAGGAATATTTCCCTGTAGTATCTCTGCCATAATCTATACCTTATTCAATATACATTGTAGCATTTTTTAGCTATTTTGTCAATTTTTGTGTGTGCTATATACTATTTATTAGCACTGGTGTCTTCGACGGTGATTGAGGTGTCTTGGTGTAATTCAGTAAGTGGATTGTCTATATAGCCACTTGTTATAAGGCCGTATATAGCAGCTACGCCAATGGAAAAAACAATGAACATTCTTGTTATTTCTTCATGTTGTCGTTTTTTTTCTTTTGCTGCACGTCTTTCTGCTAGTGGCAAAGATTGTGTATTTTCACTCATTTGATATGAAAACTATAGTACTTTTATTATATGGTGTCAAGTGGTGTGCTAGAATGGGCGATATGACACAAGGTGAGTGGATTGCCAACGCAACAAAAGCGTTACTGAAATGCGCTATAACAACTGCGCGGCTCGATGCCCTAGTGCTAATGAGTTATGTAACAAAACAAGACAAAGCCGCTATTCTTGCACATCCCGAAACTGCCCTTTCGTCAGCCGATATAGCTACCCTTGCTACAGCCCTGAAACGACGTTGTAATCACGAGCCGATAGCATATATTATGGGCACAAAAGAGTTCTATGGACGTAATTTTTTAGTGACTCCCAACGTGCTGATACCACGCCCAGAATCTGAAGATTTTATTAATCTTCTAAAACACTATCCGCCAACAAAAGGCCACAAACTCATAGATATCGGTACAGGCAGCGGCATTTTAGCAATTAGTGCAAAAAAAGAGTTCCCTGCTTTGTCTGTCTATGTAACAGATGTATCCAAGGCGGCTTTACGCGTAGCTGCTACAAATGCAAAAAACCATGCGGTTACCATACAGTGTATTCAATCAAACCTGCTACATACCGTACCGGGTTGTTTTGACTATATTTTTGCAAACTTGCCGTATGTACCAAAAGACTATTCCGTTTCAGCCGAGGTACTTAGCGAACCACAACGGGCTATTTTTGCGGACAAAAACGGCTTGGCGCTGATTTTTCGACTTGCAGACCAAGCCAAAAAAAGCCTTACCAAAGACGGCTTGATTTTTGTTGAATCTCTTATTGAACAACAAGAAGAAATTTGCGACCACTACCAAAAAGCCGGCCTTACAGCTATAGATAATGCTGGGTTCATCCAGGTTTTTAAGAAGTCTGTAATGAGCTAAAGTTCTCCACAAACTACTACATATTAAATACAAAATACTAATTTGTGGATGGGGCGACTTCTATGGTTGCTTTGGCAGTTTGCTCTTTACCATCACGGTTGTAGGTAAGTTCTATTTCATCGCCAACATTATATTTGCTTAATACAGAAGCAAGTGGTTTTTCTATAGTTACTTCTTCGCCATTTACCTTGAATATAATGTCACCTTCTTTTAGGCCAGCTTTATCTGCTGGACTTCCATTTACCACCGCTTGAGCTTCGTTACCAGCTTTCAGCCATGCACCACTACTGCGTGCTAATTCAAAACGTTGCTGCAGCGCTTCTGTTAACATGACATACCGCACACCCAAGTATGGTACTTCGAGCTTACCCTTTTCTAGTATGCTGGTTATTTGCGGCTTTACGTCGTTTATAGGAATAGCAAAGCCAATGTTTTCTGCATCGCCAGCTACTGCTGTGTTTATGCCAATGACTTCGCCACTCATGTTAAGCAGTGGGCCACCAGAGTTGCCTGGGTTTATTGCTGCATCGGTTTGAAACAAATTAGTGAGTGATTCGGCACTTGTTGCGCTGCCGTCGCTGGCTGTTACTGGCCTACCTAGCCCAGAAATGATGCCACTGGTTACAGTGTTTTGGAACTGACCAAGTGCATAGCCAATAGCGATAACACTATCGCCAACAACCATTTGGCTAGAATCGCCGAGTTTAACTGGCTTGAGATCTTTGGCGCCATTTACTTTAAGAAACGCCAAGTCTACATTAGAGCGTGGGTCACGAGCTATCACGTCTACATTATCGTACTCTGTACCTTCGCTGGTCGTAATGGCTACTTTGCTCGTGTTTTCTGGTATGACGTGTTTATTGGTCACAATAACACCATCGCTAGAAATAATAAAACCTGTCCCGGCACTACTTTGGGTTTGTTCGCCGTAAAAATACGAATTGCCCACCGTACTTTCTACATTTATAGAAACAACACTCGGGCTCACATCTTTGGCGATATTGCTAATAAGTTCACTCTGACTGGAGGCAATTTTTTGTTGCGTTGCTGTACTGTCTAGGGATGTAATTCGGCTGGTGTTTAAACGACTCCCTAAAAAGCCACCAGCAATACCGCTAATAAAGGCGAGTGCAACGACAATAACTGCTACCCTGGTTGGTATTGACGTAGTTGATTTAGGACGCTTGGGGGTTGGTTCGCTTTGTTTTACCGGTGCTGGTGCCATGACGGGTATACCTCTCTATAATTGTTACAATTTATATTGTTTTTGCTTGCCAATCAGAAAAAGCAATGATAATTATCAATAATATAGTTATAAACCCAATAAGCTGATGTTTTACTGAATTTTTTAATTTTTCGTTACTGTGCAAGTAGTACAGCAACGCTAAAATATAGCCGACAAGCGTAATAATGAGCGCAACTTGTGGAACGGTGACATATATGATGACCCAGTGTTCTAGCACCCACGTAAGGGTAGCAGCGAACCAACCCCAAATAGCGCTAAGCTGAATTGTATATGGTTCTTCAAAAGCTCCAAAAAAGTGACGTGCCGACAAATAGCTTATCAGCCATACTGCTATCACTCCTGTGGCAATGGCGTGGTCTGGTGATGCTTGATAAAAAGCAATCAGTGCCATAATCTGAGCAAGCAGCGCCTGAATCATAACAAATATTTGGCTAGACTTTGGCTTAAGCCACAACAGCCACACCAAGAAGAATATCGTCCATAGTAGCTGAACCAATAAAATTTTGGTACCAGACATAAAAACGACAATAGATAGTCCAACAAAAATATCTACCGAATTAGCACGCAAGTTTGGCAGCCAATAGCGTGGACGCATGGCAAATATGCGCCATTTAGAAAGCAGCACTAATGTAAATGCAATGCTTGCAAGGTCTAAACGGACAAAAACTAGTACTAAAATTGGTAGCGCCGCGTTTAATACAAAATATAGCCACGAAGAAACACCTGATTTTGGGCGTAAGAATTGTAAGTAGTTTTTGGCCATAGACGCTACTTAGCTTACCCGTTTTGGCCAATTATAACAATGTAATCAGCGATGTAAGGGCTTATATCTACACCGTCTGCCTTGCCAACGGCTTGTGTATTAAAACGAAGTTCTAGGTAACGTTTTGTGTACTTTTTAGCACCTTTTGTGGTGTCTATCAGTTGCGTTACAGGTACATTACTGACTGGTGCATCTGCTACCTGTATTACGTTGTAGCCGTAGCTTTTTAGCTCATCGGCACGCTTAGTGGCAGCACCCGCTTTACCAGATGCATTCAGCACAATAATAGTAGGATTTTCTTTAATAATAAAACCGTCTTTAAGTTTTAAGCGGACAAATTTCTTTACTTCTGAATAATCATCAACACCTGCAATTGGGTACACAACCGATTGGCCACCAATAGACCCCGTTGTAACAACTGCTTCGTCTTTCATGGCGAGGTCTACATTGGTAATGTTTTCGTTTGGTATTTTTTTAGATAGTTCATACAAGCGCATTAAATCATCAGTAGAAAAGTTTGTTTGGACTCTGTTACCAAACGCGCTAACGAGTTGCGACACTTTAAGTGGGTTGGCAAATGTGCCGGTGCTGAGGGCTTTGTCTTTAATGGCAATTAAAACAAGTTGTTGATTTTCGCCTCGGCCAAAGTCGTTTCTGCTTTCTTGCCCCTTAAACGAACCGTATCGTGAACGCGCCAGCCCAAGGGCGTGGCCACCGTCTAGCTCATTGGGGCCAGCTGGCAAGTTAAGATACTGCTTACCTATCTTCATGGTTGGGTCGCTATAGGCAGCTGGCAAGTTAACCGTAATGCCCCCAAGCGTGTTAACCGATTCTTCAAATACCGTAAAGTCTACCATGGCGTAGTAATTAATATTGACACCCATATAATCTTGCACAACCTTTTTGGTTGCGTTAATACCTGTTTTTTCTGCAGCAGATTTATCTTTGGGGTTCGTATAGAGTGCCTGTTCTTTTGCACTGTTATAAACGGCGTTAATCTTCATGGGCCACAAATCGTCTGGTTTTACCCATAAATCGCGTGGAATACTCAGCATCACCACGCCATCATTTATAGGATCTATGCTGGCAATCATAATAGTATCGGTTAGCTGGCCACCTTCGTGTTTATCCCCGCCCTTACCCATCAAGAGCACGTTTATTCGGCCATCCCCTTCGCCGTTTAAGCTGTTTGGGTCAATATCTTTAGACATGGCGAGCGCCGACCCACCACCACCGAGGGCTTTATGAGCGTCCCACCAGGCTTTGCCAAAAATAAAACCAAATATACTTACCCCTGCAATGACAAAAAATAGTGCCATTTTTGCATATGCCCGCCGCTTACTTTTATGTTTTTTCTTACCTGATTTATTCTTTGTAAATAATCGCTTGTAGCGTGGTGTGTGCAATGACTGAGAGCTATCTAATGTAAAGCTTTTTCTAGAAGTAGCACGTGTATCATCACCTGGTAATTCTATATGCTCAAAATCACCTGATTCTTGCATTTGGGGGGTGCGTTGCCCCCTAAACCCATCACGTCCCGAAAAATTATCTAGCTGATTTAAGCGGGGTGACTTTGGTGTTGCATTTACAGGTGTTCGCTTTGGCTGAAAGCCTTTTCTTGGTCCGGTAACCAAAAAACCATCTGTTGAGTACTGATTTTTTGGCTTGATTTTCTTATATCTATCCATAATATGTACGTCAATACATTATACCAAATAATCTTTTTTTTGGCACATTGTAACGCTTTTGGTTTACAATAATGTAGACGATGCAACCAAACGAGCCACATAACCCGAAGAGTTTTGATATTAAGCCATCTACGCCGCCATTACCACAGCCGCCTAGTGAGCATCCTATCACAAAAGAGCAACCTGCTCAGTTTAACAGTGCGCCTCATATGGTGAACAATAACCCAGTGCCGCAAAATATCCAGCAACCTGATCAAGCTGCTCAACTTAAGCAACGCAGGCGTGAAGAGCGCCAAAATATGCTGTACACCATACTGTTATTTATACTTGCTCCCCTGTTTGCGGTGTTAATGATATTATTTGTCTTTCAGAGCTATGTGGTTGATGGCTCTAGCATGGAACCTACCCTTCAAAATGGGAACCGTGTCTTTATATTAAAGCTCCCTAAAACGATGGCAAAATTACAAAACAAAGAATATACCCCTGCCAGAAACGAAGTAATTGTATTTAAAAAACCTACCAACGATGGCACACAACTTATTAAGCGCGTTATTGGCTTGCCAGGCGATAGAGTTGTGATAGAAAACGGCAACGTCACTATATATAACATAGATAATCCTGGTGGGTTCAACCCAGATAAAGGCACCGACCACGAAAACACCCTAGAGCCAATAGATAGCGATGGCCAAAAAGTCGTCGAAGACGTTGGCCAAGGTGAATTATTCGTACTTGGTGATAACCGAGGCCCCGGTGGCTCACTTGATTCCCATAGCGGGCTTGGTTTGGTACCAATAGATAACATAATAGGGAGATTATGGGTGCGCTACTTCCCCTTAAGTGAGTTCCAGACTTTTTCTTCTACTTTTGCAAATGCCGTATTATACGATCAAACTCTTTTTGAGAAGTATAGCTAATAGTAATTTTCCCTTTACTGTTTGACTTTGGCACTCGTACCGCCAGGCCAAGGTGTTTGGTGAGCTGTTTAGATAGTTGCGTACTTGTTACTGATTTTTTTGCATCGTCTTTTGTTTTGGTACGCTCGGCATCTAGCTTTGCATTCGCTGCTAAGGCTTCTGTCTGGCGGACAGACAATTTTTTGGTTTGAATCGCTTTAAATAACACCATTTGAGCATGTGGATGTTTTGCTAAAGACAATAAGGCCCTGCCGTGACCTTCTGATATGTCGCCCTTCATTAGTGCTTGTTGCATTGGTTCTGGTAATTGCAATAACCGTACAGCATTAACGACGGTTGTGTAGCCTTTACCTAGCCGTAGGGCGATGTCTTCGTAGCTTTGCTGGTATTCAACATGAAGCCGTTGAATTGTTTTGGCGGTTTCTATGGCGTTTAAATCTGCACGTTGTACATTTTCTAGCAGTGAAAGCTCTAAGTGTTGCAGCGGGTCAACGTCTTTTATGATAGCTGGGACATGACGTAGCCCAGCAAGTTGGGCGGCGCGCCATCTGCGTTCACCTGCAATAATTGAATACAAATTATGTTCAATTTCTGCAACAATAATTGGTTGTAGTATCCCTTGTGCTTCAATACTCAAAGCCAGTTGTTGCAATTGTTGTTCATCAAACAGCTGCCGAGGTTGATTGCTTTTTGGCTGAACAATATCTATGGCAAGCTTATGTATTTTTTCATTTTTTGGAATCGTCACACCGTCTATATTCGTACCTTCTGGTACTAAACTATCAAAGCCTCTTCCTAACCCTTTTTTAGACACGTTGCATCACCTCCTTTGCGAGCGATTTATAGCTCCGCGCTCCTTTTGACCATTTATCATACGTAGCAATTGATTTACCATGGCTGGGTGCCTCTGCCAAACGAACATTACGCGGAATAACTGTTTTACAGACTAAATCACCAAAGACTCGCTCTATTTCTGCCCTTACCTGCGAACTTAATGATGTTCTGGTATCGTACATCGTCATGACGACTCCTACAATACTAAGCGTAGGATTAAGCGTTTGTTGAATACGCTGAATGGTTTGCACCAGTTGGCCAATGCCTTCCATGGCGTAGTATTCAGTTTGCACTGGTATCAATACATAGTCTGCAGCGACCAAACCATTTATACTCAAAAGCCCTAGTGATGGTGGGCAATCGATAATACATATGTCATATTCGCTTTCGATAGCAGACAAAGCTGTGCTAAGACGGTACTCTCGTCTGGCTATTGAAACAAGGTCTACTTCTGCCCCAGAAAGGTTATGGTTAGACGTAATAATATGTAGGTTTTTCTCAATAGTAGTATGTCGCACAATATCGGGGCTCGTATCATTCACCAGTACGTCATATATGCTTTTGTCTGACTCGTATTTATCTATACCTAAGCCACTGGTGGCATTACCCTGTGGATCAAGGTCTACTAATAAGACGTTTTTTCCGCTACGCGCTATATATACTGCTACATTAATAGCCGTGGTAGTTTTACCGACCCCGCCTTTTTGGTTTACAACAGCAATTGTTTTCATTTTCTATACGTCACCTTATTCTACCATAAGCGTACCACACCTCTAGGGTTCTCGGCTAGTAGTGGCGCAAGTATTTAGTTGCTGTTGTTAGCTTCTTCTAGGGTGATACGAATTCTATTTATGGTCATGCTGCTTGCATTGCTGGTGGCTGTATCAGAACACAATGTGTAGTACACGGCACTGGTTGTATTTGGGCTATCTAGGAATATCATTGTATTTGAAGCCTGTTCACCATTATTGGTAGTAAAAGTACTTAGGATGGTTCCAACAGGGGTACCACTGCCACAGGCCGCCGGCGATCCAATACTTCTTTCTACCCGTGCAACAATAGAACGGTCAGCAGTGGTGGCCGAAGACACTTCCATAGATATGCTACCAGTTATAGACTTAGCCGTGGTGCTTGGTGAAAAGTTAGGAACCGAATTATTATTCTCACCGCTGGTATCCCAGTATGATGTTGTGTTAGAGTCTACTGCAGAATCAGATGTCGTATCTATAAAGCTCCTGACTTGACGCGTACCAATACAATCAATCCATTCGCCACCTTCATAACATCTAAACTTACCTGAAGCGCTGTTATAATACATACCACCATCCGTACCTGTTGGATCGCCAGATGTATTCTTAGTATCAAGCACTAGTAGCACACCGTTAGCATCTGCACTTGCACCACCTATGCGTATGAGCCCACCGTTGGTATCGACATTAAAGTAGTCTACACCACTGCCATTTTTAACAGTGAAAGCCGTGCTACTGGTAAGTGATAGCTGTAAAGCACCGCTATTCACCATTCTTAGCACCGACGTTCCATTCTTTTGTAAGTTGAGGATGTCGCCTGATGCACCTGTTTTATTTATGTATAGGCTATTATTGGTTGAGTTGTCTTGTTGGGCACTCCCCGGGGCAATTAATATAAAGCCACAGGCGTCGCTGCCGCTAATACAGACCGTTCCGCTGGCATCTGGTAGGTCAATATTCCTTGATGCGGTAAGTGACGTAACGCCCAGCACGCTGGTAAAGCCATTGGCATTAATGCCATCGTGTAACAGTAATCTACCTTGATTAGACGATCCAGAAATATCACTACCAAGTGATAGTAAACCATCTGAACTGGCGGCCACTACTGGCACGCCGCCGTCTGTTTGGACTTCAAAAACGTTGGCTAACTGGCCAGAAACAGATTGTAGTACTAAACCTTTTTGGTTGACACCATTGGTGTAAATTAAGACTTCTGCAGCGGAATCTGCTGTGGCAGCAGTATTGACACTTAGCGTATTAGAAGCAGAAGCATTTATACCAATTTTATTGCCTGCGGCGTCAAAGACAAGCGTTCCATTAGCAATATCTAGGCCGTTTGGTAGCTGCAAGGTGTCTGAGTTAATTGTTAAAACATCAGTCGCAGCGTCACCTATAGTTACATCACCGTTCAAGAGTGTATTTGCGTTGGCTACTAAATTCCCGCTAATTGTCGCGAGACCTGCAATGGTGGTATCACCGCTCGCTGAAACTGTTATACGCGTAAGACCACCAGTAACAATTTCTAAATCATTGACATCTGACGTACCAAGTATGGCTGCTGCACCAAAACTATTACCACCCTGTAAAAAGCCGCTGCCAGGGCTACCTGCAGGTGCGGCAGTTTTTTCAGCTATCGTCCATGAACTGCCGGCTACAGCATATTGCGGGCCAGACGAACCAGATTGCGAACATAATACCTCATAGTACTCATTCGCTGCTGTAGTCTGGGCATATACAGACGAGCTGTTCGTACCTCCGGCATCAGTGTTATTTCTAGCATAGGAATACGAGCCACTCGGCGAGTTATAGGTTGTGCCGTTAAACCTTACCTGACAGAATACGGTATTTCTATTGCCTGATTGGTTGAGGCCACTAATATTATAGTTAATTTTATACCAGCCGGGCTCATCAAGATACACTCTTGTGTTATTTGTAGAATTACTATGAGTAAAGCCAGTATCTTTCTTGGTTTCAGCGTCCCATGGCACGGCTGTAGGTGTAGCTGAGTTAAGATCTGTACCACCTGTATTATCATATGCCTGTATGGCAGCGACAGTCAGCGGTGCTGGCCCGCCGCCACCACCGCCCGTTAATGATACCCAACTGCTACCGTCATAACCTTCAAAATCAGTACCAGTCCAACGGATTGTACCAGCTGCTGCAGTTGCCGTATTGCCTACCACAAGCCCATTACCAAACGTCTGTATGCCACTAAAGCTTTGGGCAGTATTGAGTAGCGCCACATTACTAGACAACAACGTATCACTAAGCGTACCGCTGTTGATGTTACTAGCGCTTAAGTTGGTAAGCGCCGATCCATCACCATTAAAGCTTTGGGCAGATATTGCCCCTTCTACACTAAGCCCTGCTACGGCCGTACCATCACTATTGGTGATGCTTAGTAGTGTATCTGCCGTATCATTCAGCTCTATGGCAGTTGTACCGCTTGCGGTTCTGCGCACAGTAGCGTCGTTTAAGATTAAAATGTCATTGCCTGAGTCTAGCTGTAAACTATTACCAGCACCTGTTGAAATGGTGAGACCACCACTTGCGGTTAGGCTATTACCCACACCTATAATGTCACCGGCGTTGGTAATCCCATTACTATTTACATCTAAACCACCGCCCGTAAGACTAACACCGCCGTCTATTGATGCTCCTCCACTAGATACTTGCAAGCTACCACTAAATATTGAACTGCCGGTAATATTTACCCCGCCAGTCGTCACCGTGAGGCCATTACCAACTATTAGACCCTCGCCCACTGTAAGTCCCTTTGCAACCGATACCGCCCCAGCGTTACTGACAGACAGTCTTGTTAGCCCATTGGTTATGACATTAAGCCCAAAATTATCAGTGGTACCAAGCACGGCTGTTTGTGAAAAGCTATTACCGTTTTGGGTGAAATCTAGGCTGACTACATCTGTTGTAGCGGTGGCTACCACGTAGCTACCAGCATACACAATGGTATTACTTGCATTAGCCGTAAATTGTGCCCATTGCAGCGTTACATCACCCGCATTCGCACCATTAGTAACCGCGCCAGTTATTTCATACACATCGACTCTCCCATTACCCGACACAGTGGTAGTTGATACACCACAACCATACTGGCCATTTGACGTCGCACCTTCTGGGTCAATGTAAGCAACCCGACAGGTTGCTCCAGATGGGGCTGTTACGGCGAACCGAAAATCTGGTGTCGTACCTGAGTTAGCCTGTAGCACAAAACGATACGTCCACGTTTCATCTGCACCAATGCTAAACTTCAGCTCGTCATCGTTTTGCAATGTAGCAGAATTATTCACCGTTTCGTTTGTCGTCTTGACTACCGTCTTAAGGTTAGGTGTTCCTGAGCTACCACCCCCACTACCGCCACTAGTAAATGAGCGCCAATCGCTGCCATCGTATCCTTCAAAGTCGGTACCGCTCCAGCGTATTGTACCAGCCGTCGTCAGACCACTGTTGCCCACTGTTAAACCTTGAGCGATTGCTAGACCACCACTTTTATTAAGCGTGAACACATCTACCCCGTTACCCTGAAGCTGCAGCAAGCCACCGCTACCATTTTGGTTTATACGGAGTGCACTGTTAGTAGAGTTAACGGATTGTACCAGGCCTGGTGTAAGCTGGGTCAGTTGATCTGCTGCTATCGTTCCACTAGACGTAGTCAGCGTATCTGCCTGGACCGCCCGAAACGCCAGCGGTACGGCAGTAATCTTCATACGGGGCGCCATTTCACCGTCGCCATTAATGTTCATGCTTAGCCACTGTTCTTGGCTCCAATCAATGCCTGGCCCAAACGGCGTTACGCTGCCCAAACTCGCCGTAATATAACCGTTTTTACTCGTCACCACTTGTGTTTCGGTCCACTGCGTTGAGCCACCACTCGCTAAAGAGTAAACGTTAAACTGAATAGTGTAAAAACCATCTGGCACGAGCGCACCAGTGTTTTTGAGAACTCTTGCCTGGAAATTAATCGTGTTATTAGCAGCCGCGCCCGCATTACCCGCGTATATAGATATATATACAGCAACAGATACTAGCATAACAAAAAACAGAGCACTACGGCGGAGGGCCTTTGACTCTGTTATACGATGTATAGCGTGCGTCCACGCTAAATATACTCTATGCATTGTTGGGTACTTTTTATTTTGATTTTTTTGTTTCGTCAGCGCAGCTTTTTTGGTTTCGCAGCCATTTTTGTTTTGCTAACGTTACCTCTAGTGTACCCCTAATGGATATTTAACACAAGAACTTTGCTACACAACCTTATATACATATCCACAAGCTTTACTATACTAGCTGTTTTATACTAGCCATATTATGCTAGTATATGGTGTGTGTTCTTAACATTGTACGACGTAGCCACGAAATGGCTTCTTTACCACATTAGTACCAGTAATAATCACCCATTAGAACTTAAGGTTGCCAATGTATGTGACCCAATCGGCGTTCGGTATGGTACTTTCTGACGCTATAAGCACGAGGTTTTCGCCTTTTATATAGACAACAGACTGTGCACCATTCACTGAAGCGCCAATGTACGCAGTATTATCGTCTATTTCTATGGTATCGTTGGCGTTAAAACTGTTTGCTAACTCTTTAAGTTTGGCAGCTTGGTCGGTCCGCAAAGCATCCGGAAGTTGTTGTTGGCTCACTTTTATTTTTACAGAACCAATAGAATCTGCAAAAGCATACACTGGTGGGCTTCCGTTGGGGCTTATTTTGGCAAAACCTCCTAAATCATCAACACCCTTGCCAAATGGGGTAAGCATAGGGAATTCAGGGGTGACATTGGTTTGAATGCTAGAGGTGACTGCACCTTGCACTTCCCCGCTATTATTTGCGTCTGATTTTTTTACATTGGCAATGACTACCCCCGTGACCATCACGACCAAGGCAATACCAGCAACAGAAATAAGTCGTTTCTTGGGCTGATTTTTGAGTTTATTGGGTATCGCGATGTGTGGCAACCGCACGCTAACAGAACGCTGTGCGTCATTAGTGATTTTTTTGTGATCTTTCGTGCGCGATTTGGTGGCTTGGTTTTTTTGTTGTTGTTTTTTTGCTACGCGCGCTTTACGCCACTGGGAAAGTTCTTGCTTTACAGACGCGCGTCGTGTAGCTTGTGCTTTTTTTTGCGCACCCCAAATGTGTGTCAGTTGTTCTGGTGAGCCTTGCTGTGAACTGGTAGGCAAACCAATACTACCATCGTCTTTACGTGTTAAGCGAACTTTTGGCTTTTTTACCTCTTTTTGCATCTAAAATCATTATACCACCTCTGGTTTCATAGTGTAACCAGACGTCAAGCGACAATGATGTCTGTTCTAAACAAACTATATTTGTGTGATAATACATGGTAGCGATGAATAAAAAACATACGGTGGTACTGGTTATTGTTGGGATTTGCCTTGTTATTGTAGGTGTTGTGGTAGGTAAATTCTTTGTAGGTGATACAAAAAGCACCGCATCAAATACCGATTACCCCTTGCTTGCGAAACGTTTGTTCGTAGATAACCCAAATGATACGCGCATTAATTTTAGCCCACTGAGAAAACAACTAAACCAGTATTTTACAGATAACAATCTTAAAGGCAGTTTGTATTTTGAGTATCTGCCTACGGGCACCTCTATCCGCGTGAATGGCGACGAACGCTACCGAGCTGCTTCTTTAATGAAGTTACCGGTTGCCATGGAACTTTATAAAGCCAGCGAGCTAGGTAAGGTAGATCTAGACAGCACTGTTACACTTAAAAAAGAATGGCTCAATGACGGTTATGGCACACTCTATAGCAAAGGCGAAGGTTACCAGCTTAGTCTGCGTGACGCAGCCAGGATACTCCTAGAAGAGTCCGATAACACCGCCCTGCGCGCAATCTTAGACGCCACCGACGGAAAACTCGAAACAACCGATTTGGCGCTAGGCTCGTTAGATATAGAGTTCACGCTCAATAAAGATACTAGCATTGACCTAGGAACTCGTTCGTATTCATCGTTTTTTAAGTGTTTGTACTTTGCCTGCTATAACAACAAAGCAGATTCGCAAGAAATATTAAATTATTTAAGTAATTCTACATTCAATAACCGCTTGCAAGCTGGCATACCCGATGATTCAGTAACGGTTGCCCATAAGATTGGGGTATTCAATACGCAAGTCCAGAGTGATTGTGGCATTGTATATTATGACAACGGTAATTATTTAGTGTGTGTAATGCTAATGGGCGAAGACAATGAAACGACGAATAATCAATTTAAAAATATATCTAATGTAATCTATCGTTTTGTCTCTGATAATAAGCAGTAATTTTATGGTAACGAACAGTTAATCTGGCCACCACTTTGCCTACAAGGAGTGTCTAGAGGCTGTTGCTCCCCTCCTGTAAATGTTTTGCCGTGTCGTAGCCTCTTGCTTGGATCAGAAGTGAAGAATAAGCTTAAGTCAGCAATTGTCGGACCCCTATTAACGTCTTCTGGGTAGCCAAAGGTCTGTTCAGCATCGATTTCTACAAAAAAGTAGAAATACCTTGCACAGTTAATGTTTGTGCCACTTCCATCTAATGGGGTGTAGGTGTTTACTTGGCCTAAATTAGTATCACCAAAATTGGTCACTCTCCCCCAAGTACTCATGTCTGCGGTGCCGCAGTCTGTTGGAATCCCATCGGTGTCATTCATAGATCTGTAACGAACTTGCCATCTCGCGCCAATAGAATTATCTAAACCATTTAATAGCCATGAGTTTGGAAAAACGTCTGTATCGGTGTCAATCATACGTGAGTATTTGGCTAGTTGAGGCTGGGATAGCAAAGCAGTTCGAACCGCCCTGTTAGCACCCGTAAGATTCATTGTTGGTGCACCATAGGTTATTACTATACGCCCAACAGCTCCTTCTGACCCAGGGTTGGTTGTGCTACCTCCACCACCGCCCGTGCCTGCACTTCCTCTGTCTGAATCAACACTATTACCAGGAGCTTGTCCACTGGCCTGACTATTTGTTTGGCTTGTGCCAGTCAAGTAGTTAGAGCCACCACCACCGCCACCACCGCCGGCATCACCTGCTTGTGAACTACTACCACCACCGCCACCATAACGACCACCACCACCGCCACCGCCACCGCCATAGCCGCCCGTATCACCACTACCGCCGTCACCATCATCAGCTTGTCCACCATTATTTTCTCCACCAGTACCACTACCGCCATTGCCTCCGTCGCCAGCTGTTTCAGCACCGCCAGACGATCCATTATTAGAACCGCCTGTACCACCAGTGCCACCAGCTGCACCCGTACCGGGGTTTCCACCATTTGCATTACTAGAGCTGCCTCCTATGACACCAGTTGTTCCACCGCCACCACCACCGGCGCCTCCCGGAGTAGCAGACGAGTTGTCGCCACCGCCACCGCCACCGCCACCGGCTGCAATAAGTAAATTAGTGCCACTTCTATTTATCTCAGTGTGACCGCCGCCGCCGCCACCACCGCCAGAATTTGACCCAGGATATGTTCCACCTGCCCCACCAGAACCTATGTAGATGTTTAATGATTCAGACGGTGTGACCGTCAGTGTAGATGACACATAACCTCCGCCACCACCAGGACCGCCAGCGCCAGATGATCCACCTGCACCGCCACCGCCACCGGCACCCCACATTTTAACGTTAATAGAAGTAACACCAGCTGGAACTACATACGTGCCACTACCAGGTGTGTCATAGACTGTTTGATTTTGAGCTATACAGCCACCACCAAGTAAGTATAATCTTCCTTGGTTATACGCAACGGCGTTGCCGAACCGATCACCTTCGTACCTAACATTTGTTTCATTCCATTCGCCTACACCGGTTGGGTTATTGCCGGTGGCAATTGTGGTATTGGCACTAATAGGTGCAACGTAGGTATTGCTATCACAAACATCATTGGCTGACCGTCCACCAACCACATACATGTAGCCATTCGCAGCAAAACCTTCACCTTGCCTAACAACATTAGGTAGTGGTGTTGTAAAGGTCCATGCGCTTAAGCTGCCATCAGAGTTAATTTTAGCAAACTGAGAATCGAGCAAATAGTTGCTTCCGTCAAAACCGCCAAAAGTGTACAGGTTATTTGCATAGGCAACAACTGCATTACCAGACCTAGGTACGTCCGGAGTATTGGTAGTTTCAGTAGCCCAACTAGAGGTGATATTACCACCAGAACTGAGATCGGGCGATATATATACGGTATTAGATACGTTAGCACTATCATCATTACCGCCCACTACATATAGCCTATCGTTCCAGCTAGTAGCCCCAAACTGCGTTCTATCAGCTGGTAAACCATTAGTAGCTGTTGCCCAACTTGCTATATTGCCAGTGACACCATTCGGAGTCGCATAATATACTTCGCTTTTTTCATCACCAGTATTATCCTGTCCGCCCATCCAGTATAAAGTTCCACCAGCCTCGCGCAGTTTGCCCCATCCTCGCCCAGCTGGCAAACCACCCGTCGTGGAATTCCAAACTCCGATATCTCCTTGTGAATCAAGAGCAGCATACTGAACATTATTACTCGTTGTACTACAGTTACCAACCGTGTCGGTACATCCACCTGCCATGTAAATATAGCCGTTATGTATGATTGAGCTTGCTGCATACCTGTCAGTTCCAAACTGATTACTCGCAGCAGTATAGCTCGCAGGTGTACCGCTATCATTGTTATATAACTGAAATGTTTGAACTGAAGGTTCAAAGCTACTACATCCACCCGGGCTGGCACCTACATCACAACCGCCAACTACATAAGCATACGAATTAGAAACTGCCATAGACAGCCCCCACCTCTGGTTAATCGTTACAGACGAAGTCACAAAATTGTCAATGCTTCCATCAGATACGTCTTCTCTGGCCCATTCAATAAAGGGAATAATGCCTGCCCCACCGGCATTATATCCACCAACTCCGTAAATATGACCATTGTACCCAAAAGCAAAACCACGACGCCGGCCAATAGAAAGATTATTCTCAGACTCTATCCAATCATCGTCATTGCTTGCCGGGTTAGCCGTCCCGCTTTCGGCATCTACGATATTATTATTATCATCAAACTTTGCATAAAATACTGTGTTTCTATCGCCCACGTTATCACTGTACCCACCAATTAAATAAATATAATTGGCGTAAACAGTGCCAGAATGTAAACCTAAACCTTGGTTGGCTTCACTAGCTAGTTCGGCATCTATTTGCAGCTGTCCAGATGTATCACAACCAGATATATTTCCAACAGTAGATATATTACATTTATACACTTGGGTATTATATGAATTTGAACAACCCGCGCTATTGCTGAACGCAGAGCATCCTCCAATAATATACAGGTTGCCTGGGCTAGTGCTGGCAGCAGAAGGGTTTGCTCTCGCGTAAGCATATGTGTATGATAGTTCGCCCGCAACTCCAATGCCACCAAATGAGTTTGTTTCCCAGGCGCCATCTAAGCTACCATCGTCATTCACTGCGTTATGTGTAACAGCCCTTAAACCGTCAGCCGTCTCGTCTATTCCACCAATTAAATAAATCCTATTATTGAAAACGGTGATCCCAGCTGCAGATACGCCACTTGTACCATTCACTTTATTTGTAGAGTCAACGCACCATGCTCCTACTGACGTACCAGAACAAACGGCAGGTGCTTGTAATGCTCCGTCCGGACCAATTGCAACGTAAGATGTATTTCCAGAAGACGTACTGCATGCATAGTTTGTGCAACCACCAATAACATACAAATATCCATTTAGTATAACAGTAGAAGATAACATGCCGCCACCTTCGCCGGCAGCGTCACCTAATGGTGGTAAATCACAATTTTCTGGCGTACCACCGACACACAAGCCTTCGCCGACTTCATCTGTAATGCTGACTGTAGAAACCTCACCGGCTGGGTTTATGACGCCGTAATCAACGGCCGATAGAGCGTCCAAACAATGGCCAGACGTAGGGCTTACTGATATGCATCCACCTAATCTGTATAAACCACCCTGCCAGCCTATAAAAGTGTAGCCTACTCTCGTATTATCTAAATTACCAATTGAACGCCACGTACCCAGGCTGCCATCAGCATTTATGCTAGCGATCTGCATATCTGATGAAAACGTAGTACAGTTGCCACTCGCATTCACAGCGCTACAACCACCACCCATGTAAATGTAGGCTCCCCAAATATAACTAAATTTACCTCCAAAATTTGCTCTTGCGGTAGTAATATTGGAAGTCGTTTGCCAGGCATTCATTGTTCCGTCTTGGTTTAATTTAGAATAATATACAGTATCTCTTAGGTTTGCGCTTGAGTTACTTGCGCCTTCGAACCCACCAATAGAATAAAGCGTGTCATTGTAAACTACCACGTCACCCATATGGCGTCCGGCTCCAGCTGGTAGTGATTGCATGCCAGTAGTAGTCCAGCTAGATAGTTTACCATTTGGCAAAATATCAGCTTTTTCAACAGTATTTACGCCTCCCGGGCTCGCATTAGTTTGGCCACCAACTATATACATACTATTGTTGTAAACAACTGCAGATAGGTAACTTTTGGCTACACCGCCACTTAGGCCAGAGTCTTGATACCAATACACCCAATTATTTTTATTGTCGTCGGTAGGATGCCAAAGCTGTGGTTCACCATTTGCACCAAGCTTAGCAATGTAGACCGTAGATTCCCTACTGCCCGATGGGTCTTGTCCTCCAATCACATACAAATAACCATTGTAACTGACCATACTATGGTTCACTCGGCCTTCTGGCAAATTATACACAGGATCGTTACACCAACCACTACAAGCACCAGTACCTGGGTTAGGACTTGTTATTGCCAAACTATTTGAGTCAAATTTAGCCCATTCTACGGTATTTACCACAGTAGGTGTACTTCCACTTGACGGCGCAGGGTTAATGGCAATAGTAGTTGAGCCCCACGTATCAGTTACGTAACCACTAGCCATACTAATTGTGCCCGTGGACACACCAGCAGCTGGAGGATTGTTCATAGATGCAACACCATAAGCACAGTCCTGGGTTCCTGTTGGACCACCATACGCAATCGAGGTGTGTCCACTTGGAGCCCAGCCAGCATCATCTATTTCATCGTTGTCTGCACCCATAGCTCTAATAATTAACGTGTCATCATTGCTTGGTGTAATAGCTGGGAAGCTCGGTGTCGTGTTAGAGCCAGATGAAGCTGTAGTAGGTGTTGGCGACACAGGATTACTCGTGTTAAAATTAGTAACCCTAAGAATAGCTCCACCCCACTTTTCGCTCGGTCCGGTCCACGTATAGCTAGCGGCTTCATCACCTCCACCTTCGTTTGTGCCTACTTTATAGTAACCAGCAAATTCTCCTATGTCGGCAAACTCTGTCCAGCCCCCACCAGCAGGCGGAGTAACTGCACCCGTGCCATCATGACACATCAATGCTACGTATAAATCACCAGCCGGTCTCGTACCCGGCATAGACATTGTGAAAGAAGTAGAGTTGGAGCTCTGTAAACTATCTACCGAGCTAGCAGCAACGGGTGGCGTTACAATACTACCATCTTCTGTTTTACCACCCGCTCTATAAATATATCCGCCAGCTGCAGCCGTACTATGACCCCAAACTTCTTGGCTTATATCTAGATTTGATTGCCACGAATCAATCCTAGCACCAGTAGTCTGGCTTTTTTGTATAAGTTCATTATCAACATCAAAATCTACGTTCGTTTCATTATTGCCCTTCATGAGTTTGGCTGCTGTTTCAACGTAAATACTAGGGTCTATCGTAATTGGGTAATTTGCTGCTTTTAAATTGCTAGCTTTCAGTGAAATAATATTGTCTTTAAGCTCAAATTCAGCCGTAGCTTTACTCATCGTCTTACCGACTTCTAATATATACGGGGCAGGCAGTTTAAAAATAAGACGATTTTTAGATGATTTTTGGCGAGCTTTATCTAGTAGCTGACTATCACTTTCTGTACTCGCGCTTACATCACCAATCAATGCAGAATTAGCAGGTCCGTATATACTAATAGAACCATCTGTTTCTAGTTTTGCTTCTAAGTAATCGGGCATTTCCAAAGTGTAGTCAAATACCATATCGTCTCTGATGTATTTTTCTAATAAAATATCTTCTTTTATAGACGCCGCGCCCAACGTAAATACTTTTTTAGCATTATTATTAAGCGGATATATTAAACGATTTTCCGACTGCTGGGGTTCTTTTAGACCGTATTTTGGCTTTAAGGTTACTGTTAAGTTACTATTTACATCAGTTACGGATACACCTTCTTTTGGATCTACAGCAAAGTCTGCACTAAATTTGGGGCTAGCAGAAAGTCCACTCACTTCAGCGCCAGGTTTATATCCTTCGTTATATTTGTAGTATTTACCCGTAGCATCCTTCACGATACTAGTGCCATAAATGGGTGAACTTTCTTTAAGCAACACATCGGTTTTGTTTAAAGAGTACGCATCAACTTGGTTTTTGTTATAGAAAACGTCTAGCACTATAATCACAAACATTGTTATAGCCATCATTAAAGCAAATATCCTCAACAAAAATGGTAAACCCATATAAACATTGATGAGCTTTTGTAAAAATCTTGGAATCTTAACACTAAAGCTGACCTTATCGGGTGCTTTGTATATAGGTCTTGATGACTTAGGTCGCTTATTAAAAAAGTGTTTAATATTTACAGAACGTTTAGTTTTACTTTGTGGCTGGGTTGATGCAGGCTTAATAAACTGCTCTTTTTGATTACTAGCAGGATAATAGGTGCGTTTTTTGATTGGTGGTTTTATACCATCCATTTTTCCTTTTTTGTTACTCCTTAAAGTACGTATATAAAGTATAGCAAAAATGCTAGTGTTTTGAAACAATAATATCAGCATTTTTACACGACTCTAACAGATACTCTTAATACCGATTATTACTGCAAATGGAATGTGTCGCACAAGTAGTTTTATTTTTTAGCATTCTAAAGAGTTCTTACATAGAAATGTTATATCTAAAAAGCCTGGGGGTTGGCCCAGGCTTTTTTGTTTTGATGTAGACGATCTATTTGGCATCGCCTGTGTTGGTGTTAGTTTTGGTAAGCTATTTTTGCTTACTGTTTGCTGTGTTTAGTGTTCTTGTGGCTAATCACTAGCCACTATAGCCTAACCACTATTTGTAGTTTTTATTTTTGTGTCCTGGGTTTGTTTTTGGCTGCTTGAAGTCCGCACAACAGCGACCAATTTTTTGAGGAGAGCTAATCCCCAAGACTTTTTGTTTTTAGGGTATGTTTAAGAATGGGGCAAAAGAACAATTAAAACCCCTTTGGCGTAATAACTTGTCGCGAGACCAGTTATTAGTTCATATAACGCGCACGATTTCTCGTTACCCTAACGCGTTTTTCGGCGGCGATAAACCGCCGAAACTGTGACTAAAAAGAATAATATTTGTGTTCAAAAAATTGTTGTATTGTGGGTGGTAATGAATTGATATTTACAGATACCACTCGCCTGAAAACGCTCACAGATAAGCTGAGTTTTGGTGTATCCGCGAGACGCGTAAGCGAGCTGTACGTGATGGTACAACAAGCGCGCACCGCAAACGGTAAGCCATAAATCAGCCAGCAATAAACCAAAGCTATCAAATGTAATTTGATGCGCTTGGTTTGTGATGTGAGTGTTATGCATATTCATCATTATTTACCCGTTGTCGTAAAGCTTAATGTTGATACATAGGCATTGGCATTACTGTTGGCCTTTACGTTGACCTTAAAGATTACATAGGCCCCGCCAGACGAACTTGTAAAGCCACAACCAGTTGCCTCGTTACCATTAATACCGACTGTCTGCCACGTGTTGGCAGATGTCGTAACGGCTGTTTCACCGGTGCCACAACGATACAACGTACCACCTTCACTGCGGAACATCTCATAGGTAACAGCGGCATTAGTAGTGTTGTCTACACGAGCAGTCAGCTGGACAGTATCGTCACTGGCGAAGCCTTTAAAGGTCGTCGGTAACTGGTACGAAACATAAATACTATAGGTTTGTTGAGTTGCCTGCGGACTTGTCCATTTATAAAAGTTGGTTGCTTTTACTGCTGGGTTACCGGTGCCATCACAGAGTGCTTGGTTAACTTGCAAGACGCCAGCTTGGTCTGCGCACAAATCGGCTGTCATGGTACCAACACCAGATCCGTTTAAGACAGCCCCAGAATATTCAGGGTTAAGGTTCACGATATTGTCTGGTGCACTACCGCATGCACCCCAACCATCTGCTTCGTAACACTGAATACGCCCAGTAGTTGTGTCATAGTACATGCTCCCTAGGTAGGCATCGTTGTTTGCGGCAATTGGTGGGCTGTCAGAACGGTCTAACGTAAAGAGTGTCGTTGGGCCACCTTTGTTTGCGCCACCAATTTGTACGTTGTTAGCATTGTTGGTGTTAAGTGTCATAGACAACGCATCTACATATATTGAGCGTGTTCCACCAGGTGCGCTCGCCTGCGTAATAATAAGGTCTGCGTTACTTGCTGCCGTACCGTCCGTTGTAAACAAACACGTAATTTTTGTCCACCCAGTTGTGTCAATAGCTTGCGTAGAATAGTCAACACAACTAACAAAGTTTGTACCACCGTCACGAGAATACCTTACTGTTAAATCATTAATATTACCCGTTCCGGAGCGTGCATAGAAACTCACCAAATACTGCGTGTTTACAGACGGAACAATTGCTAAATTGTTACGAATACCACGATCAGCGGCGTTTATTGTATCGCCACGTGCACTGGCGCTTGAATCATAAATAACAGAAGTGTCTCGGTTAGCAGTAGAGCCTACCCCATAGGCAGTCCAGTTTGTGGCAAATGTGCCAGCATTATCTACACTACCATCTGCTGCATACGTAGCACTGGCATTGATATTAACGCTAAGATTATCTATGTAGAATGTGCGGGCAGTAGCGTCAGTTTGTCGTATAAGTATTGAATTGTTAGCATTTATTGCACCAGATGCTACAAACGTACAGTTAATACGTGTCCATATGCCGCTTGTAACAACTTCTGCTGTTGAACATTGTGTTGTACCACTTGTGCTACCATCTGGTGAGTAGCGAATATCAAGCGTGTTAAAGTTAGTGGCACCACGCACGGCAAACGATACAGAGTAGGTCAACCCAGAAGTAAGTGGTGCGCTAATTCGGTTTCTGGCACCGTGGTTAGAACCAGAAGCCTGTACGCGAACCGATGCTGCACCAGTTGCAATATTATCACCTACCGTTGTGTAGCGATCTACTATCCCACCCGTTGTGGCATCCCATGTGTTCGCTGGGAAGGTGCTGGCTGTTGCGCCAATTGTTTCTGCTCCACCATTGGTAGCATATTCTGTTGCGTTGTTGTTGACACTAAATAAATTACTACCAATGGACGTTTGTGCTTCAAAGATGCCACCAATAATTGGGTTATTGGCATTGTTGCGCACGGTTAATCCATTAGCGGTTGCACTGTTACTTAGAATAATTTCAGCACCACCCGCACTACTTAACGTATTGTCATAAGCTGCCTGTAACGTGGTTGAGCTAGATGCGCCCGCTGCCGTCCATTGGCTACCGTTCCATATCATGGTAGCTGTGGTGTTTTGGCGCATGGCGATGTTTTGCTCTACACCCACACCTCCACCTACATTGGCACGCAAGGTAAAGTCGTTAGACCCATTGGCAGCTGTTACATACACCAATCGGCCTGCTGCGCTTGCACCAAGTGTTGGAGCAGAGAGTGTAAAGTTAACATCTGCCGCTGTTGCGTTAAGAACTATAGCTCCATAGCTATCGATATTAGCCTGAGTTATGTTTACATCTACAGCCGAACTCTGTGTTGCGGCAGTTAGATAAGTTGCAGTATCTAGAACCACCAAGCCTTTAGCTCCTGTACCTATGCCCGTACCACCCTGAACAAACACATTGCCACCGCTTGCATTACCACTAGTAGCACTACCACCTTGTAAGTAAAGTGCCGCGCCGTTAGTGTTGGCGCCAGTTGCGCTACCGGCAGCAACAGTAAGTGTGTTAGGTGTTGCTGCGCTAGCTACATTAATTGTTCGGTTAGCGCCTGCAACAAATTGCAAAGTAGATGCATTAAGATTAATTCTGCCTGTACCTGCATTGAGATTCAGGCTACTTGCTCCGTTTGTTGAACCTATATTTACAGTCTGAGCTGCACCAGTACTTGTGCCAACATTGACTGTTGAGCTAAAGGCGGCTGAGCCTACCGTTCCAACATTAATAGTATTAGCTGCGGTCTGGCTACCCATAGTAATTACTCCGCCACTTGCAGCCTGCAGTGCTAAGGTAGTATTTGCACCGTTTGCACCTGCCTGAATAGTTGTTGTACTTGTAGAATTGGTTGAGCCAACTGTAACCGTTTGTACTGCAGCTGCAGTAGCTATACGAATTGTACTAGTAGCTGCATTGGTGACAGAACCAATGTCTATTATCTTACCTGCTACGGTTGTATCGCCTATATTGATGTCACCTGCTGCTGTGCCGGTACCACCTTGAATATTTACAATGCTGGCACCGGTTGTATTACCAATAGTAACCGTCTTTGCATTGGCATTTGTACCAATGTTTATTGCACCAGTAGTACCTGTGTCTAAGTTAAGTTGACCAGTTGTGGCAGTAATAATATTAAGGTTTCTACCTGTTGCTGTTGTGATATCTGTAGTAATTGTGCCGTTGAAGATTATACCGTTAGTAGCATTGCTATTTAGGTTTATAGCAGATGTTAAAGTCCCTGCACCGGCGAGCTGAATACCATTTGTCATTGTGCCTGAGTTTTGGATGTTCAGACCAGTTGTCATTGTGCCTGCACCATTGGTAATGTTAACACCAGCAGTTGTTGTACCACCGGCAGTATTACGATTAACCAATAAACCAGCAGTGGTAGTGCCACTTGCATTTTCTAGCTTAATTTCTGCACCTGCGAGTGCACCAGCAGCTTGCAAGCGAATTGTTGCTGCGTTAACTCCCGTGCCAGACTGATTAACTACCAAGGCGTCTGCCTTGTTGGTAGCTGCAGTTGTTCCGTTAATTGTTAAGCCATTTATCCAGTCTGCTGTTGGTGAAATAACATTGGCTCCGTTAACTCCAGCTGTGTTGCTCGTAGGGACCTGCACTAATGAATTGCCAGATCCTGAGGGGCTAACCTGTACTATTCCACTCGCTGCGGGGAAAGTAATAGTATTAGCGCCCGACGGAGCTGTGAAGTTTAGTGTTGTGGTGTTACCACCTGTACCAACAATCCAGCTAGAGCTATTACCACCGAGCAGAGCCAATGTGCCTGTACCATTCCCAATGGTCGCAGCTGCAGTACCAGTGGCATTAATGTTAGTAGTGCCGGTAACCGTTACTCCACCAGTACCTTGTATTAAGCCAGTGCCGCTATTGATGCCAATTGCAGTAATAGCACCAGTTCCACCATCTAATGTAATTCTTCTGGTTGTGTCTACACCGTTTGGTATAAGTCCAATCTGGCCGTCTGCACCAATTGAACCTACCAAAATACCGGTCGTTCCACCTACTCTTACACCAGAAGTTCCAGTGTAAATACCTTGTGCGAACTGATTATTTTGATTAAGCCTTAGGTAGCCGCCAGAAGCTTCGACAGCTATGACGCCACCAATTTTATATGAATTTGCAGCAGTAACACTGATGTTTCCGGCAACTTCTAGAACCTCTGTTGGCAATGTGTTGTCACCAAACCTAGACTTACCGTAGGTAATGACGCCGAACTGATTAGCGCCAACAATACTGGAATAGTCGGCTGCTTTAAGTAGAGTATACTCACCCACAGTGCCAGCTGTGACAGACAAATCTCCATAAAAACCTGTTGCATTAATAATTTGCCCAGCGCCAGTGCTACGAACTTCAGAAAATACTGGAAATGCATTTGTTATAGTGCCTGCCCCATTTTGGTATACATAGCCTTGTGCACCATAGGCATTTGTAATAGCCCCACCAGCGCCACTGCCAATACCGCTCGCACCCGTAACGCCGTAAGAAGCGTATATAGATTGGCCAGAGAAGTTTGCTGCCTCTGCATAAATACCCCTAATATTGGCATTTACATTCGAACTATCAACAGCAGTACTAGCACCCAAGCTAGTTGTTACATTCATTCCCATTGCCCAAGTAGAATAATTAGCGGTCGTTGGAGTAAAGGTTTGGCTGATGTTCTGGGCCGCGACATACCCACTGTTTGCTGCTTGAGTATCTGTAACACTTAGTCTGTTTGAAGCTGAACCACCTAAGCCAACATAGCCATTATTGGCAACTACTAATGCATCGCTGCCAGCTCTTTGTAGCTGTAATATATTCCCTGTACCACTTGTCTTATTAATAAAGATAGAGCTGTTATTAGTAGCGTCTGCCTGAGCTGAAGCTGGTGCTAACTGGACATATCCATTCGTAGCACTTGGTGCGTAACCTGTGCAAACACTACCAGTTGTACAAATAGTACCTGTTTCGTTAGGTAGGGTTAGTATGTTGTTGGCAGTCGGGTTCGTTACTCTTAGAGTTGTAGTGAAGCCATCGTCTGTGGCACCTTGGAAGACGAGTGCATCTTGACCTAGTAGTTGGCTGGTGACAGTTAGCCGGTCGGTAGTGGCATCACCTATTGTTGTATTGCCGTTAAAGTTAGCGTTCTCTACTACGGTAAGTACACCATTGACAGTAGTGGTTATGCCAGCACGAGAGATGCTAAGGGCATTGGCATTTGTAGCACCAACGCTTAAGGTTGCTGCTCCACCTGTGTCTAGGGTTAAGGCATTAGCACCACCACTTGTTATGCCAAGTGCCCCACTAGCAGTAAGGGCGGTGGTAGAACCAAAGCTTAATGTACCAGAACCGCTCTGGACTGTTAATTGACCAGTAGTTGAGCGCAATGTGTATGCTCCGCCGTTACCAAAGGTAGCTATGCCAGTGGCAGCACCTATGTTTAGTGCGGTAGCAGCTGTAAAGCTATTGACTGTTGTAGGTGTAGTGAATAGGCCAAGAGTAGTGGCATTAGACTCTACTTTAGGTGCATTTAGGTTAATACCGTTGGTAGACCCAGCAACAAGTGTTACGGTATTTGCAGCATTGCTGGCATTACCAATGGTTACGAGGCCAGTGTTGGTGCCGGTGCCAATACTAGTGGCGGTGGCGCCAGAAGCATTAATACTTGTGGCACCAGTAACTGTTAAACCGCCAGTACCTTGCAATAAGCCAGTGCCACTGTTTACACCAACAGCTGTAATAGCTCCGGCATTGCTGACTGTAAAGTTGGTGCTATTAATAAGGTTGGTAAAGGTACCGCTAAATGTAAGCCCGTTTGTAGCTGTACCAGCTGTGTTGGTTAGGTTCAATAGATTAGTCGTTGTGCCACCAGCAGTACTGCGATTTATTAGCACGCCATCCGTTTGAACTCCACTTGCATTCGTTAGGTTGAATGCAGCGCCTGTTGCGGTTGTATTGCTCTGGTTAACAATAAGCGCAGTTGCACCCGTTGCATTAGTTGTACCATTTACCGTCAAGCCAACGACGCTAGCGGTTGTTGGTGCTACCGTGTTTGCCGCTGTAGTGGTCGGTATGGTTTGCAGGTAAGATCCACTTGTTGGGTTAAGAGTAAATGTGCCTGAAGCGTTTGGTAAAGTGTATGTTCTTGCCGCTGTAAGATCGGCATTTGTAATTGTACCGGCAAATCGGGCAGCACCCACTGCAGCTGCCTGGACAATAATCTGATCTTGAGTAGCAGTCGTTGTTTGTACCGTTAATGTATTACTTAAGGTTGTTGCGCCTGTTAATGTATTAGCGCTTGTACCACTCTGAGTGTACGCACCAGTTGTGGTAATGCCACTTACGCCAGTTAATGCACCACCAGTAGACACACTTAAACCACCGTTACTCGTAAGTGCAAATGTGCCAGTTGCGTTACCAATGGCGGTATTGGCAGTACCAGTAGTATTAATGTTGGTTGTGCCTATTAGGCTAATTGTGCCGCCACTTTGTAGTGATATATTGCCGGCATTTGCGCTACCAATCGCAACGGTACCAGTGCTGGTACCAGTGTTAATGGTCGTATTAAAGTTACTGTTGTCGTTTAAGGATATGGCGGCGCCAGAAATTGTTGCACCAAGGCTACCAGTTAATAGCTGTGATACGGTAAGTGCACCTGCGTTAGTAGTGGTAACACCAGTTCGGCCAAGCGTAATGCTAGTTGCGCTCGTATTTCCTAGATTTAGTACAGCTGCTGAATCAAATGTTAGGTTACCGCTCGTTGTCGTAAAGCTACTTGCGGCCCCACCAGTTACTGTTACCCCTGCACCACTTTGCAAAGCTAATGCACCAGCAGATGCATTACCTATGTTAATTACGCCCGTGTTAGTTCCTGTGCCAATGTTAGTCGTATTGGCACCACTCGCATTAATGCTGGTAGCACCAGTTACTGTTAAACCGCCAGTACCTTGCAATAAGCCAGTGCCACTGTTTACACCAACAGCTGTAATAGCTCCGGAATTGCTGACTGTAAAGTTGGTGCTATTAATAAGGTTGGTAAAGGTACCGCTAAAGCTTAAACCATTAGTAGCGGTATTGTTAGCAGAAGCAATAGTTACGCCTTCAGCTGCACCTGGTTGAGAAACAGCCAAGGCTGTTGCAGCTGTGCCGCTCGTGCCGTTAACAGTTAATCCAACTACGCTATTAGCGGTTGGGGTAATGGTGTTTTCTGCTGTGCTTGTTGGTACTTGCTTAATATATGAACCGGCAGTAGGTGCTAGTTGTACTGTTCCACTAGAATTAGGGAATGTGATGATGTTATTTGCCGTAGGATCAGTAACCCTAAAGGTTGTAGTGAAGCCATCGTCTGTGGCACCTTGGAAGACGAGTGCGTCTTGGCCGAGTAGTTGGCTGGTGACGGTGAGTCGGTCGGTGGTAGCATTACCTATGGTAGTGTTGCCGTTAAAGTTAGCGTTTTCTGCTACGGTAAGTACACCATTGACAGTAGTGGTTATGCCAGCACGAGAGATGCTAAGGGCGTTGGCATTTGTAGCACCAACGCTTAAGGTTGCTGCTCCACCTGTGTCTAGGGTTAAGGCATTAGCACCACCACTTGTTATGCCAAGTGCCCCACTAGCAGTAAGGGCGGTTGAGGTACCTAAGGATACTGTGCCACTGCCAGCTTGCAAGGTTAAGTTGCCAGCTGTTGTACTCCAGGTAGCAGCAGCTGCAGAAGTAATAGTGAGCGCACCAGCAGTGGTACTAATAGTGCTAGCGGCACCAGCGGTAGAGTTAATGGCTGCACCGCTCTGTAAGGTAATAGCACCAGCGCTAGCGTTACCAATTGTTACCGCACCTGTACTAGTGCCTGTGTTGATGTTTGTAGCATTATTGGCAGATGCATTGATGTTTGTAGTACCAGTTACGTCAACGCTGGTCGTTGCAGTAAGACCAATGGTACTACCGCTTTGAACATTAATAGTTCCGGCATTTGCGCTACCAATCGCAACGGTACCAGTGCTGGTACCAGTGTTAATGGTCGTATTAAAGTTACTGTTGTCGTTTAAGGATATGGCTGCGCCAGATGTAGTCAAGCCGGCCTGCCCAGTGATAAGTGAGCTAAAGGTCTTGGCGCCTGCAAAGATTTGAGCAACCGTGCTAACGATACCGGGGTTGGTGCCATCTGCCGTTTGTAAGTAAATCGCATTAGCTGCTATAGATGCGCCATCTGCACTCTTTGCTTGGCTATCTAACGTGCCAATTGTATTCACAACACTACCACTTAGGCTAACTGTTGTAACCCAAGCACTACCGTTCCAGATAAAAGCATTGCTTTTACCAGACGCAATGACACTACCGTACATAGTAAAGCTAGCAGTACCAGTGTTATTAACAAATGCCATGCGTCCTGCGGTCGTGTTAGTAGGTGTGGGCAATGTGAGGGTTTGGCTAGCTGTAGTCTGCGCTACGTTAAACACAGTGTATGCATCTACCGTTACAGCAGCCGTTCCAATGTTGCCACCCCCAGCTACGTCACTAATTGTCTGTGCGGTGAACAAAGTGCTACCTTGGTTGATAAAGTTAGTGCCAGTACCAACTGTGAGCCCGCCTGTAGCAGTAGTTAAGCCGGTAACACCAAGTGTGCCACCAATCGTAGCATTATTGGTGACACTTAGCGCGGTACCCGCTGCGCTAAAGGTATTCGCCGCCGTAAACGTGTTTGCACCTGCAAGTAGCGCAAAACCACAGGCACTGCTGTTTTGAATACACAAGTTATACGTTCCACCAGCACCTTGGTCTTGGATCTGGAACACCTGGTTTCCGCCAGTCGGTGCCAAAATACTTAATGTGCTCACATTTGCACCATTGACTGTTTTTAGCTGGGTGGCTTCTGCTGCACGGAACGCATACGGCACAGCAGTAACCTTCATGCGCGGTGCCATTTCGCCATCCCACGTTGGCGTAGCCGTATGGGCAACACCACCAATATTCATGCTAAGCCATAGCTCTTGGCTCCAATCAATGGTGTTGGCAAATGTACTTAGCGTGCCAAGGTTGGCTGTTACGTAACCGTTTTTAACCTGTATACGGTTATCGTTACCAGCAGTTGGCCCATTGCTGTCGTAGTAAGTTTCTGTCCACACAGTAGAACCACCACTGCTGGCAGTGTACAGTTTAAACTCAACGTTGTAGTACCCATCAGGCACTAATGCACCAGTGTTTGTGAGTATCCGAGCCTGAAAGTTTATTGTGCTGTTTGTAGCCGCCTGTACCCGGCTGCTAGGCGTATATAGATATATAATACTAGAAATAACAGAGGTAGCTACAAATAGCAAAACAAGCACCACGTGTAATGCCTTCTTTTTTGTTTTGTGGTATGGTGCGGCCTTACCACTCAATACAAAGAGGCGACGGGTGCAGTTAAAGATTCGACTAGTGCGGATTAGTCTATTCACTGCGGATTTGTTTTTTAAATTTGTTTTAGCATTTGTGCGGCAAATGCTTTTGTCGGCTTGTCTATTTGTTTACGTTTTAGCTTTTATTTTAAGTTCTTTTGGACTTTGTTTTTAGCTTTTGTTTTGTAAACAGTGCTTTGTTCTTTTGACAAACTCTGAGTACAGGTTACCGCATCCGTGAAACTAATACAACCCACATTACACCTAATTTTTTGTTCACCCAAAATACATGTAAATGTATAAAATAGTACTATAAATTCGTAGTTTTTTTTATAACATATAAAAATAATTAAAATGCGCGTAATTAGACAATCAAGTAGCTATTTTATCTGTTATTAGACAGTATGAATTACTGATAATTATTGTATATAGAGCACAGTTGCTTTATATACTGTATACCTTTTTACTACATTTTATTGTAGTAATTATTACTATTATATAATTACTAATTTCTGACTTTTCCACAGCTAATATTTTATATCCTGTGGCATGGTGTGACCGATGGTTTGGTTTTTCATCTTCTAATTACCTACCTAATCCCACTTCACATACCCAACCCCAGAACAAAAGTTCTCCTAAATAAAATCAACAGGTGTTTATCTTATTTATGAATTACTATATGGAAAATCTGTCTTTCAGCGATTCTTCGTGGTCTATGTGAGAGGTCTTAATATATGTAATATACTTAGAAATATTGAGGCTATCTGCAACAAAATGCACTTCTGTCTTACAAGCATAAGGAATAATCCAAATGCTCTGTTGCAGTGGTTGGAACCCGAGTAATCGCAGTTTTTTGGTGAATTGAGCACGATTTTTATTGTGAATAGCTGGAATGTCAAACAATACTAATCTCCATTTACCGTCCCATGTCTTTGGTTTATCAATTACTAGGGTGTCGTAATCTCTCTGGACCAGTCTCTTTTTACCTTTTTTGCTTATGGTTATGCCGTGTTGGTAGTTCTCTGTAATGAGTTTTTCCCTGAGAGCATACCGCAAACATCTATTCATTTCTCTTTCTCGTGCACGATCGTCAAGACTATCAAGAAATTTACGAGTAGCCGGGTCAATCAATTTTAAGATGTTAGGCGCAAGTAACACCATAGAAATAGATCCAGTTACTACAACCGCCTTCATTACCCCGTCTACAATTGCACTTGTTGTTTCATTTTTAGCCATAAATAAATTTAACACCTGTTTAGTTTATTTAACAATACTTATGGTATTTCTCATCTGTTATTGATTTTGATGTGTAACTTATTCAGCTTCTTTATATAAATAAATTGAATAGGTGTGTGATTTATTTATATTTTTCGAGGGGTTGGGTGGGTTGGGTTCCGGGGTGTTCGGCTGTGTGGTTTAAGGGGCGCGTGGTTATAGGGGTTGGTTGGGTGGTTGAGGGGGTGCGTGGCTATAGGGTTTGAGGTGTGGGGGGTGGATTATTCGATGACGAAGTAGTCGAAGGTGTAGGTTTGGCCGGCTTGTGGAGCATTTTTAAGGTTAATTAAGAACTTGCCTGTTTGGGCACTTCTAAAGAATTTGAGGTCAGTTGTTTGTTCGTTACCGGCCGTTAATATAACTTTAGGTACTTTGCTGAACGCTTGGTTAAAGGTAAC